>NZ_JALBYS010000034.1:0-63788 GCF_022678525.1 Serratia sp. PGPR-27
GCACCAGCACAGCATGGCGACCATTCTGATCGGCCGCTTCGTCGGCCCGACGCGCCCGCTGGTGCCAATGGTGGCCGGGATGCTCGATTTGCCGCCGTACAAGTTCGCGCTGCCGAACATCATCGGTTGCCTGACCTGGCCGCCGGTTTATTTCTTCCCCGGCATTCTGGCGGGCGTGGCGATCGATATTCCCGCCGGCGCCGACAGCGCGATGTTCAAGTGGCTGCTGCTCGCGGCGGCGCTGCTGGTCTGGCTGGCGGTATGGTTGAGCTGGCGTTGGTGGCGTGAGGGTAAGCGCAACGCCGATCGACTGAGCCGTTGGCTGACGCCGCTGCGGCTGCGCGTGGTTTGCGGATTGAGTTGGCTGGCGGCGCTGGCGGTCGGTTATGCGCTGAGTCAGCAGCCGCTGATGCCGGTGTATCGCCACCTGCTGTGGCAGGTGTTGTCGGGTCAATGACCAAAGGGGGCGAAAGCCCCCGTTCGCCTTATTGGAAGAACGCTTCCAGCTGTTCAAATACCCGCACGTCTTCGCTGTGGCGCTTCACCTGCAGCACGTCTTCCAGCTTTTCCACCTGGCTGATCATTTGCTCCAGCCGCTGATCGTCGGCGACCAATAGCCAAATGCGGCTCTGCTGGCCGTCCTTTAGCGGTAGACACAGAATGCCTTCGACGTTGAACGCGCGGCGGGCGAACAGCCCGCAAACGTGCGACATCACACCGGGATGGTTACGCACTGCCAGCTCCAGGATCACTTGGGGTTTATCTTGTGGTTGCAGCATGGCTTATTCTCCAATCATGTCGATGTTGGCGGCGCCCGGCGGCACCATCGGGAATACTTTTTCGTTGATATCGATCAGCGCGTGGATCAGGCAGGGGCCTGGGCGTTGGATCGCCTCGGCCAGCGCCGCCTGCGGATCTTCCGCGGCGTTCAGATCGCAGGTATCCAGCCCGAATCCGGCGGCGATCTTCAGGAAGTCGGTGCGCTTCGGGTAGGCGGCGGCGAAGATGCGCTGCTGGTAGAACAGGGTTTGCTGCTGGTGCACCAGCCCCAGCGCCTGGTTGTTCATCAAAATGATTTTCACGTCCAGATCGTGCTCGACCGCGGTGGCCATTTCCTGAATGTTCATCATCAGGCTGCCGTCGCCGGAGAAGCACAGCACTTTGCGCTCGGGCTCCGCCAGCGCCGCGCCGATCGCCGCCGGCAGACCGAAGCCCATGGTGCCCAGACCGCCCGACGTCAGCCACTGGCGCGGCCGGCTCAGCGGATAGGCTTGCGCCACCCACATCTGATGCTGGCCTACGTCGGTGGTGATGATGGCGCTGTCGTCCACACAGCGCGCGGCGGCCAGCACCAGGCCGTAATGGCTCAGCGGATCGTCGGCGTTCGGCATGTTGAACGGGAATTCGCGTTTCAGGTCATTGACGGTGTTCAGCCATGCGCTGCGCGGCTGCGTGTCGATCTGCGGCAGCAGCTGGCGCAGCACCTGGCCGACGTCGGCATGGATCGCCACGTTGGCCTGTTTGACCTTGCCCAGCTCGGCGCGGTCGATATCCACATGAATGATGGCGGCGTTAGGGCAGAACTGCTCGGTTTTGCCGATCGCCCGATCGTCGAAGCGCGCGCCCAGCACGATCAGCAGATCGGCTTCCTGCAGAATGAAGTTGGTGCTGCGCGCCGCGTGCATGCCCAGCATGCCCAGCGACAGCGGGTGTTCCACCGGCATCGCGCCCAGCGCCATCAGCGTCATGGTGGTGGGCAGACCGGCGCGTTCGGCCAGTTCCACCGCTTGCCGGTGGGCGTCGGCGCAGATGATGCCGCCGCCCAGGTAGAGGATCGGGCGTTTCGCCTGATTGATCATCGCGGCCGCTTGCGAAACCAGCGCCGGATCGAAGCTTGGAGCGGCGTCCGGCACGGCGATCGGCGGCAGCTCTTCCAGCGTGATGGTGGCGGTTTGCACATCTTTCGGCACATCGATCCAGACCGGGCCGGGGCGGCCGGACTCGGCGATGCGGAAGGCGTCGCCAATCACCTGCGGCAGTTCGCGGATATCGCGCACCAGATGGTTGTGCTTGGTGATCGGGATGGAAATGCCGTAGGTGTCCACTTCCTGGAAGGCGTCGGTGCCGATCATCGAGGAGGGCACCTGACCGGTGATGCACACCAGCGGAATGGAGTCGAGTTTGGCGTCGGCGATGGCGGTGACCAGGTTGGTGGCGCCCGGCCCGCTGGAGGCGATGCACACCGCCGCCTTGCCGTTGGCGCGCGCCATGCCTTGCGCCATAAAGCCCGCGCCCTGTTCGTGGCGCGCCAGCACGTGGTGAATGCGGGTGCTTTGGCTCAGCGCGTCATACAGCGGCAGCGCGGCGCCGCCGGGAATGCCGGCGACGGTGGTGATGCCCTGACGCTCCAGCAGATGAACGATCAATTGTGCGCCGGTGAAGCTGGTGCCCGGTTGAGGCGTGCCCGAAGTTGCCATGTTCCTGTCCTTTCTCAAGGCCGGTGAGCTTTGCTGGGCAGGGTGCTAAAACAAGAAACCCCGCCCGGTTTGCGCCGGCGGGGTTTGGGAATCGATGCGTTGATTCGGACCCTACGGCGCATTGCCGACGACCACCACCACACGCACGACGACCACCGCGGCTGGTAGCGCGGTAACTAGTAGGGTCGAAGTCAGCGAGGATGCGATCACAGGGAACCTTATCATCAGTAAAAAAAGTCAGGTTTTTATAAAAACACAGGCGCAAAATTCGCACAACAGGTTTATTGGCGCAGCATAAAAAACGCGCGTCAGATCACGCTTTGCCCGAAATGCCCAGCACGCGCGCTTCGGGCGCGCTGCCGTCCAGCAGGGCCTGCGTCGGGCCGTCGTAGTAGATGCGGCCGTCGACCACCAGCAGCGTGCGCGGCGCGATGCGCGCGGCGTCGTCGAGGTTGTGCGATACCATCAGCAGCGTCAGGTTGCGCTGTTCGCATACCGTCTGCAGCAGTTGCAACATCTCGTTGCGCAGCGCCGGATCGAGCGCCGAGAAGGGCTCGTCGAGCAGCAGGATCGGCCGTTGGCGAATCAAACAGCGCGCCAGCGCGGCGCGCTGACGCTGGCCGCCGGAAAGTTGCGACGGCAGGCGCTCCAGATGCTCTTCCAGGCCGACCTGACGGGCGATGTGCGCCCGCTGTTGGCGCTGCTGTTCAGTCAAGCGCAGTCCGGGATCCAACCCCAGCCCGATGTTCTGCGCCACCGTCAGATGCGCGAACAGGTTGTTCTCCTGAAACAGCATCGACACCGGCCGCTTGGCCGGCGGCGAGGCGGTGTGGTCTTCGCCATTCAGCAGCAGCCGGCCGTTGGCCGCCGGCAGAAAGCCGGCGATCAGGCTCAGCAAGGTGCTTTTACCGGCGCCGCTGGGGCCGAGCACCGCGACGCGCTCGCCCGGCTGGATGCGCAGATCAAAGCGCATCGGCAGGTGGTCATACAGGTAGGTCAGTTTTTCAAGCGTCAGCATGGCGGCCCGGTAAGCGTTCAATCAGGGTAAACAACAGGAAGCACAGCAGCAGCAACAGCAGCGCGGTCACCGCCCCGTCGTTGCTGCGGTAGGCGCCAATCTGCTGATACAGGTAAAAAGGCAGGGTACGGAAATGCTCGTTGCCAAACAAGGCGACCACGCCGAAGTCGCCGATCGACAGCACGCAGGCGAAGGCCAGCGCCTGTGCCAGCGGGCGGCGCAGGGCGCGCAGCTCAATCAGCCGCAGCCGTCGCCAGCCGCGGATATCCAGCGACAGGCACAGCGGGTTGTAACGTTCGGCGAGGTCGCGCATCGGGTTCTCCAATACCTTTAGCGCGTAGGGCACCGCCATCAGCGCATTGGTGAGGATCACCAGCGCATAGGGCGACTGCGGCAACCCCATTGTATCGCCCAGCAGCAGGAAGAAGCCGGTGGCCAGCACGATGCCCGGCATCGCCAGGATCACCATGCCGCTGAGCTCCAGCGCCTGGCCGCCGCGCAGCTGTTGCCGCAGTTTTAGCTCACGGCTGCTCCACAGCAGCATCATAGTGAGCGCCACGCACAGCAGCCCTGCGCCGAGGGCGATGCGCAGCGACGTGAACAGCGCCTGCCACAGCACCGGCTGGCGCAGCACGCTGACCATGGCCTGATTGGCGCCGTCGGCGATCACCGCCAGCAGAGGCGGCAGCAGCAGCAACAGCGCGGCGGCGATCAGCAGAAAATCGCCGACGCGTCGCCACAGGCTGTCATCCGGATTGCGCCAGCGCTGGGCGTGGGTATGCCCCACCGGCAATGCCTGGCTCAGGCGCTGACTGATCAACACCAGCCCGAGACAACAGCCCAGCTGGATCAGCGCCAGCATGGCGGCACGCCCCAGATCGTAGTCGTAACTCAGCGCCTGGTAGATCGCCAGTTCGATGGTGGTGGCCTGTGGCCCGCCGCCCAGCGACAGCACGGTGGCGAAGCTGGCGAAGCACAGCATGAAGATCAGCGCGCCGCTCGGCAGGATTTGGCGGCGCAGCGCCGGCCATTCGACGAAGCGGAACTGCTGCCAGCCGTTCATGCCCAATTGGGCGGCCAACTGGCGCTGCTCCACCGGAATGTTCTCCAGCGCCTGCAGCAACAGGCGGGTGGCCAGCGGCAGGTTAAAGAACAGGTGCGCCAGCAGAATGCCCTGCAGACCGTAGGGCGAGAAACCATACTCGACGCCCAGCCAGCCGCACAGCGTCGCCAGCCAACCCTGGCGCCCATAGACGCTGAGCAGGCCGAATACCGCCACCAACACCGGCAGCACCAGCGTCATGGCGCACAGCCGCAGCAACAACTGTCGGCCGGGGAAACGACGCCGATAGAGCGCGCGCGCCAGCAGAATGGCGGGCAGCACCGAAATCAGCGCCGACAGCAGCGCCTGCAGGAAGGTGAAGCGCACCACGTGCCACAGGTAACTGTCCTGCCACAGGCTGCGCCAGTCGCTGTCCGGCGCGTGACGCCACAGTGACCCCAGCGCCAGAGCGGCGACCAGCAGGATCAGGCCGGCGGCCAGCAGCCCCGGCCAGAGCCAGCGGGGGATCAGCGGCTGACGGCGGTTTGCCATGCCCGGATCCAGCCGCCGCGTTGTGTGGCTACCTCTTCGGCGCTGTATTGCAGCGCGGTCTGCGGCACGTTCATCTGCTCAAAACCGACGGGCAGCGGGGTGTTGATCACCGGGTACATCCAGTTGCCGGTCGGGATGGTGTTCTGGAATGCCGGCGTCACCATGAACCGCATGAAACGCTCGGCCAGCTCAGGCTGTTTGGCGGCTTTCAGTTTGCCGGCCACTTCCACCTGCAGGTAGTGGCCTTCGCTGAACGTGGCGGCGGCGTAAAGGTCTTTTTTCTCTTCGATCAGGTGGTAGGCGGGAGAGGTGGTATAGCTAAGCACCAGATCGCCTTCGCCTTTCAGGAACAGGCCGTAGGCTTCGCTCCAGCCTTTGGTGACGGTCACGGTCTTTTTCGCCAACTGCTGCCAGGCGGCCGGCGCCTTGTCGCCATACACTTTCTGCATCCACAGCAATAATCCAAGGCCCGGCGTGCTGGTGCGCGGGTCTTCGTAGATCACTTTCCAGTTGCGGTCGCCGCTGACCAGCTCCTGCAGGCTTTTCGGCGGGTTCTTCAGTTTTTCTTTGTTATAGACGAAGGCGAAGTACCCGTAGTCGTAAGGCACGAAGGTCGCGTCCTGCCAGCCGCCCGGCACCGTCAGCTTGGCGGTGTCGACGCCGCTCGGCGCGAACAGGCCGGTTTGCTGCGCCGCCTGCAGCAGGTTGTTGTCCAGCCCCAGCACCACGTCGGCGGCGCTGTTCTTGCCCTCCATGCGCAGGCGGTTCAGCAGCGAAACGCCGTCTTCCAGCGCCACGAACTTCAGTTCACAGTCGCATTCGGCCTCGAAGGCTTTTTTCACCGCCGGGCCAGGGCCCCAGTCGGCGGCGAAGGAATCGTAGGTGTAAACCGTCAGCGTCGGCTTGGCGAACGCCGGCGCGGCGCACAGCAGCAATAAGCAGGGCAGATATTTTTTGACCACGTTGCACTCCTGAAAAATAAGGGGGCAAGGGCATCTGAGGGGGCGAGGCGGCGTCGCCGGTTCGCTGGGCTCAAATCCCTCCGCCGGTATTGACCGGATCAGGTTCGACGGGTGTGCTCTCAGCGGAAAATCAGGCTTATTACGCGGCCCGGCTCTCCGCACCCCGTTGAGACGGCGCTATTGTAAAGATTAACCGACTTGGGCGAAAGGCGCTTATGTCTCCGGCGGGGCAAACCAGGCGGACTTGAAGTCGAACCAGCCGAGGGTGTTCATCCGCACGCCGCGCATGCTGCGCTGGCCGTGCAGCTGCAGCCAGTGGTGGAACAGCGGATGCAGCTGGTGGTTGCTGACCAGACGCTGGCAGAACTCCGCCAGCGGCAGGCGGTTGGCGCGCCACAGCGCCGCGTCCTGCGCCAGATCTTCGTTCATGCAATGCTGCATCAGCGGCAGTTCGTACAGCGTGGCGAACAGCGAAAACTCCAGCGGCAGATAGAAGTTGGCGCTGCCAAGCCACAGATCGCTGCGCGCGTCGCCCTGGTGCCAGGTGGCGTAATCCACGCTTTGCACGATCAGGCGGATGCCGTGCTGCGCCAGCAGCGGCTCGATCGCCTGACGGATGGCGTGAAACTCCGAATGCTCATTGAAGTGGGTCATCGTCAGTTCGGTCAGCCCCGCCGGCTTGGGCTGCTGCGCCAGCGCGCGGTTGTGGTGCCAACGGGGCAGCAGGCCATACGCCGGCGACCAGTAGCGTTGGTAGAGCGGCCCGGCGTGGCTCAGCAGCGAAATGGGATTGATCAATTCGCACAGCCAGCTGCGAATGGCGGGATCGGCGGCCAGCGGGGAGCGCCGGTCGAACAGCAGGAAATAGCAGCCCTCTTCCAGCCGGCTTTCCAGTTCGTTGTTGCCGGTTTCATCGCCCTGCAGCTGTACGCCGGAATGCACCAGTTCTTCGGAGAACTCCGGCAGCACCCAGATATTCACCTCGTCGATCAGCGCCCGGTAGCCAAAATAGTCGTCGAAGGCGTGGATCTTCATCTGGCTGGGGAGATTGCGCACTACGCGATAGGGGCCGGTGCCGATCGGATGGCGGGCGAAATCCGGCAGTTCGCGCCATTCGCGCGGCAGGATCATGGCGTGCACGCTGCCCAGCAGCCAGGGCAGCCAGTGGTCGGGGCTGCGCAGATGCACATCAATCACGAATGGCGTCGGCGAGGTGACGCTCTCGATATGCGAGAACAGCGGTTGCGAGGTCAGACGCGAGAGAGAAGTAATGACGTCCGCCATCTCCAGCTCGCGGCCGTGATGAAAATGGATCGCCGGGCGCAGGTAAAAACGCCAGTGCAGTGGCGTCAACGCCTGCCAATGGTGAGACAGATCGGACTCCAGTTCCCCGTTTTCCTCATTTATGCGTGTCAGGCCGTTGAAGATCTGGCGCGCCAGATGGGTTTCCGAACGCCGCAGCGCCGAGCCGGGCAGCAGGTTGTACAACTGCCGGTAGTAGAGCACCCGCAGGATGTGTTTCCCCTGGCGGAAGCTACGCCCCAGCTGCGACAGCAGCATCTGGCGCACCACGTTTTTGTCGCCCACCAGTTGCACCAGTTGATCGATGCGATCCTGTTCCAGCAGCTCCTCGGCCCGCTGTTGCTGCAGCGCCAGGCCGGTGTAGTGGAAGGTTAGCCGCGAACGCTTGCCGCGCCCCGACTCCGCCTGCCAGGTGAGCCAGCCTTCCCGCTGCATGGCGCTCAGCAGGGAGCGCACGTGGCGCCGCGAGCAGCTGAGCACCTCCGCCAGATCCTGCAGCGTGGTGTCGGTGGTTTCACCGTGGCAGCGCTGCCACAGGCGGATGAACTGCTGCTGCAATCTGGACGTGGACATAAAAGAGGAACGCTCCCGCTTCAACTCGTCAATTTTTCTTTCCCTATATTACGCCGATAATTTTCATCAATGAAAGGGGAGGGCGTAATCATGAAAGCTTTCTTATCCAGGCAGTTCTATCAGCGCTATTTCAGCGCGGTGCGCCGCCAGCGAGCCGACTGGCTGAGCGTGGTGCCCGAACAGGCGCGGCTGGCGATGCTGGCGCACCTGACGCAATGGGACATTAAAGAGATGACCGATAAGCAGTATCGCGAGCACCTGTAGGGGCTGCGGCAACAAGTTTCTGAGTAATGGTGCTGTTTCACCAGCCAGTGGGGCGACCCACTGGTTTTTTTATGCGCGGTCATGGCGATGCGCTTGCATTTTTCTCGCCGTGGCCTAAGGTTCTTTCTTCTGCTTTGAGGTCAGGGAAGACGATATGCAACGCCTGAGCCGGTTGTCACTGCGTATTAACCCCATCTTTGCCGCATTCCTGCTGATCGCTTTTCTCTCCGGCATCGCCGGCGCGTTGCTGACGCCGACGCTCAGTCTGTTTCTGACCACCGAGGTCAAAGTGCGGCCGCTGTGGGTAGGGCTGTTTTACACCGCCAACGCCGTGGCCGGCATCGTGGTCAGTTTTCTGCTCGCCAAGCGCTCCGATACCCGCGGCGATCGGCGCAGGCTGATCCTGCTGTGCTGCCTGATGGCGGTCGGTAACTGCCTGCTGTTCGCCTTTAACCGCGACTACCTGACGCTGATCACCGCCGGGGTGCTGATGTCCGCCGTTGCCAACACCGCCATGCCGCAGATTTTCGCGTTGGCGCGGGAATACGCCGACAGCGAGGCGCGTGAGGTGGTGATGTTCAGCTCGGTGATGCGCGCCCAGCTTTCGCTGGCGTGGGTGATCGGCCCGCCGCTGTCGTTTGCGCTGGCGCTAAACTATGGGTTCACCGTGATGTTCCTGATCGCCGCCGCCACCTTCGCGGTTTGCGTGCTGCTGGTAGGGGTTATGCTGCCTTCGGTGCCGCGTGCGGCGGAGAATGGGGAGCTGCAGGGCGGGATGTCTGCGCCGATCGCGCCCGCCAGCGCCTGGCGCAATCGCGATGTGCGGCTGCTGTTCATCGCTTCGATGCTGATGTGGACCTGCAATACCTTGTATATCATCGATATGCCGCTGTATATCACCGCCGATCTCGGGTTGCCGGAAGGGCTGGCCGGGGTGCTGATGGGCACCGCCGCCGGGTTGGAAATCCCGGCAATGCTGCTGGCCGGTTATTACGTCAAACGCTTCGGCAAACGCAACATGATGCTGCTGGCGGTGGCGGCGGGCGTGCTGTTTTATCTCGGGCTGACGGTGTTGGCGGCCAAGCCGGCCCTGATCGCGCTGCAGCTGCTCAACGCGGTGTTTATCGGCATCGTCGCCGGTATCGGCATGCTCTATTTTCAGGATTTGATGCCGGGCCGGCCGGGCGCCGCCACCACGCTGTTCACCAACAGCATCTCTACCGGGGTGATCCTGGCCGGGGTGCTGCAGGGCGCGCTGGTGGAGAATTTCGGTCATGGTTCGGTGTATTGGATGGCGGCGCTGTTGGCGCTGGCGGCGCTCGGGATGAGCGCCAAAGTGCGTGAAGTGTGAGGTTAAACGACGGCATTCTTGATGCAAGTCATTGAGAAGGCTAAGCCGGGCGCTCAAGCTGAAGGCATATGGCGCGCGATCGTTGCGCCCACGCCCGTCTCGCTATTGAGATGCCGCCCTGTCGTTTAGAACAGTGGGAACGTTATGGATAAACTCACACCGCTCAAACCGCTTCCTTCCCTGTGCGCCCTTGGCGCCACGCTGATTATCTGGTTCCTCATTCCCGTGCCGGAGGGCGTTGCGCCCAATGCCTGGCAGCTGCTGGCGCTGTTTATCGGCACCATCATCGCCATCATCGGCAAGGCGATGCCGATCGGTGCGGTCTCGGTGATCGCCATCGCTCTGGTGGCGGTGACCGGCGTCACCAACCCCGGCAAGCCGGGCGCCGCGCTGGACGACGCGCTCAGCGGCTTTTCCAACCAACTGATCTGGCTGATCGGCTTTTCTATCATGATCTCCCTCAGCCTGAACAAAACCGGGCTGGGCGCGCGCATCGGCTACTACTTTATTTCGCTGTTCGGCAAGAAGACGCTGGGCATCGCCTACGCGCTGACGCTGGCGGAAACCACGCTGGCGCCGGTGACGCCGAGCAATACCGCGCGCGGCGGCGGCATCATTCACCCGATCATGAAGTCGATCGCCGACAGCTTCGGCTCCAAACCCGAGCTCAATACCTCCGGCAAGATTGGCCGCTACCTGTCGCTGGTGAACTACAACATCAACCCGGTCACCTCGGCGATGTTTATCACCGCCACCGCGCCTAACCCGCTGATCGTCAGCCTGATCGCCAAAGGCACCCACGGCAGCTTCGAGCTGTCCTGGTCGATGTGGGCGGTCGCCGCCCTGGTACCGGGGCTGTGCTCGTTGATCGTGATGCCGCTGGTCATCTACCTGCTGTATCCGCCTGAGGTGAAAAGTACCCCGGACGCGCCGCGCTTCGCGCGCGAAAAGCTGCAGGCGCTGGGGCCGGTGACGCTGCCGGAGAAAATTACTCTCGGGGTATTTGCGCTGCTGCTGGTGCTGTGGGCCGGCATTCCGGCGATGATCTTCGGCCCGTCGCTGGCGGTCAATCCCACCACCGCGGCGCTGATCGGCCTGGCAGTGCTGCTGGCCACCGGGGTGCTGAGCTGGGAGGACGTGCTGAAACATAAAGGCGCCTGGGACACCGTGGTGTGGTTCTCGGCGCTGGTGATGATGGCCAGCTTCCTCGGCAAGCTGGGGCTGATCGGCTGGCTGTCGCAAACCGTCGGCAACGGCATCGACCGTATGGGCATGAGCTGGGTGGGCGGCACGATCTTGCTGACTCTTATCTATTTATATTCACACTATTTCTTCGCCAGCACCACCGCGCACGTGACGGCGATGTTCGCCGCCTTCTTCGCTGCCGGCATCGCGCTTGGCGCGCCACCGGCGCTGCTGGGCCTGATCCTGGCGTTCTCTTCTTCGCTGATGATGTCGCTGACCCATTATGGCACCGGCACCGCGCCAATCGTCTTTGGCTCCGGCTACGTGACGCTGGGGGAATGGTGGAAAGCGGGGTGGGTGATGAGCGTGGTTAACCTGCTGATTTGGATGCTGATCGGCGGGGCGTGGTGGAAGCTGCTGGGCTACTGGTGAGGAAAAAATTCACCCGCCGGGCGGCGGGTGAAGGGGATTAATTCAGAAACGCCGGCTGCTGCGCTTCGTAGCGGGAGATGTCCGCTTCGTGCTGCAGCGTCAGGCCGATGCTGTCCAGCCCGTTGATCATGCAGTGGCGGCGGAAACTGTCTATTTCGAACGGATAGCTTTTGCCGCCGGCGTTGACCGTCTGGTTCTCCAGATCCACCACGAACTCCGTCCCTTCGTTGGCGTCCACCAGCTTGAACAGCTCATCCACCTGCTGCTCGCTCAGCGTCACCGGCAACAGCTGGTTGTTGAACGAGTTGCCGTAGAAGATATCGGCAAAGCTCGGCGCAATCACCACTTTGAACCCGTAGTCGGTCAGCGCCCAGGGGGCGTGTTCGCGCGAGGAGCCGCAGCCGAAGTTTTCGCGCGCCAACAGGATGCTGGCGCCTTTATAGCGCGGTTTGTTCAGCACGAACGCCGGGTTCGGTTGCTGGCCGGCGTCGTCGAGGAAGCGCCAGTCGTTGAACAGGTGCTGGCCGAAACCGGTGCGGGTCACCTTCTGTAAAAACTGCTTGGGAATAATGGCGTCGGTGTCGACGTTGGCCGCATCCAAAGGCACCACTAAGCCGGTATGTTGAGTAAATTTAGCCACGTTAGCCCCTTAGTGAATATCACGGATGTCAGCGAAGTGACCGGCGACGGCGGCCGCGGCGGCCATTGCCGGGCTGACCAGGTGGGTGCGCCCACCGCGGCCCTGGCGCCCTTCGAAGTTACGGTTGCTGGTGGACGCGCAGCGCTCGCCCGGATTCAGACGGTCGTTGTTCATCGCCAGGCACATCGAGCAACCCGGCAAGCGCCATTCGAAACCGGCTTCAATAAAGATTTTGTCCAACCCTTCGGCTTCCGCCTGGGCCTTCACCGGGCCGGAGCCCGGCACCACGATGGCCTGCACGCCGTTGGCGACCTTGCGCCCCTTGGCGATCGCCGCCGCCGCGCGCAGATCTTCGATGCGCGAGTTGGTGCAGGAACCGATGAACACCTTGTCGATCGGCACTTCGGTCAATTTGATACCCGGCTTCAAATCCATGTAGGCCAGCGCTTTTTCGGCGGAGGCGCGCTCAACCGGATCGCTGAACGATTCCGGCGCCGGGATCGCCTGATTGACGGCGATCACCTGGCCAGGGTTGGTGCCCCAGGTGACCTGCGGCGCGATCTCTTCGGCGCGCAGCGTCACCACGGTATCGAACTGGGCGTCGGCGTCGGACTTCAGCGTGCGCCAGTAAGCGACCGCCTGCTCCCAGTTTTCGCCGGTCGGTGCGAACTGACGCCCCTTCAGGTAGGCGAAGGTGGTGTCGTCCGGCGCGACCAACCCGGCTTTGGCGCCCATTTCGATCGCCATGTTGCACAGGGTCATACGCCCTTCCATGCTCAATGCCTCGATCGCCTTGCCGCAGAACTCCACCACGTGGCCGGTGCCGCCTGCGCTGCCGGTTTTGCCGATCACCGCCAGCACGATGTCTTTGGCGGTAATGCCCTCGGCGGCGTCGCCGGTGACTTCAATCTTCATGGTTTTGGCCCGGCCCTGTTTCAGGGTCTGGGTCGCCAGCACGTGTTCCACTTCGGAGGTGCCGATGCCGAACGCCAACGAGCCGAAAGCGCCGTGGGTGGCGGTGTGTGAGTCGCCGCAGACGATGGTCATGCCCGGCAGCGTCATGCCTTGCTCAGGCCCGATCACGTGCACGATGCCCTGGAACGGGTGATTCAGGTCATACAGCGAAACGCCGAATTCCGCGCAGTTCTTGATCAGCTCCTGCATCTGGATGCGCGCCATTTCGCCGCTGGCGTTGATGTCTTTGGTCTGGGTCGACACGTTGTGATCCATGGTGGCGAAGGTTTTGCCGGGTTGGCGCACCTTACGGCCCATGGCGCGCAGGCCGTCGAACGCCTGCGGCGAGGTGACTTCGTGCACCAGGTGACGGTCGATATACAGCAACGGCGTTTCGTTCGGCGCTTCGTGCACCACGTGGGCGTCGTACAGCTTCTGGTATAAGGTCTTGGCCATGTTATGCCCCCTGAGCTACAAAGCGGGCGATGATGTCGCCCATTTCATCGGTGCTGACGGCTTTGCCGTCACCGGCCAGATCGGCGGTGCGGTAGCCCTGTTCCAACGCCTGGTTGATGGCGCGCTCCACGGCGTCGGCCGCTTCATCGGCGCCCAGGCTGTAACGCAGTAGCAGGGTGGCGGACAGGATCTGTGCAATCGGGTTGGCGATGCCTTTGCCGGCAATATCCGGCGCGGAACCGCCCGCCGGTTCGTACAGGCCGAAGCCTTGCTCATTCAGGCTGGCGGACGGCAGCATGCCCATCGAACCGGTGATCATCGCGCACTCGTCGGACAGGATGTCACCGAACAGATTGGAGCACAGCAGCACGTCGAACTGGGACGGATCCTTGATCAACTGCATGGTGGCGTTGTCGATATACATGTGCGACAGCGACACGTCCGGGTAATCCCTGGCAACCTGATTGACCACTTCACGCCACAGGATGGAGCTTTGCAGCACGTTGGCCTTGTCGATCGACGTCACCTTGTGGCGGCGCTTGCGGGCGGATTCGAAGGCGATGCGCGCGATGCGTTCAATCTCGAAACGGTGATACACCTCGGTATCGAAGGCGCGTTCCTGCATGCCCTGGCCTTCGCGGCCTTTCGGCTGGCCGAAGTAGATGCCGCCGGTCAATTCGCGCACGCACAGAATGTCGAAGCCGCGGGCGGCGATGTCGGCGCGCAGCGGGCAGAACGCCTCCAACCCTTGATACAGGCGCGCCGGGCGCAGGTTGCTGAACAGTTTGAAGTGCTTGCGCAGCGGCAACAGCGCGCCGCGTTCCGGCTGCTCGGCCGGCGGCAGATGTTCCCATTTCGGGCCGCCCACCGATCCGAACAGGATGGCGTCGGCCTGCTCGCAGCCGGCGACGGTCGCCGCCGGCAGCGGGCTGCCGTGGCGATCGATGGCGATGCCGCCGACGTCGTACTCGGCGGTGGTGATGCGAATGTCAAAGCGTTGACGCACTGCGTCCAACACTTTGCGCGCCTGAGCCATTACTTCCGGGCCGATGCCGTCTCCGGGCAAGACGGCAATGTGATAAGTCTTCGTCATGTTCACACCGTTTCCTGATTATTTTGATGTTTGTTTTGCTGCAGGCGCTGCTTTTCTTTTTCTACCTGCTGTGAGCGCCAAATATTGTTCAACACGTGCACCATCGCCTTGGCGGAGGATTCGACGATGTCGGTCGCCAGACCCACGCCATGGAAGCGGCGGCCGTTGTAAGAGACCACGATATCCACCTGGCCCAGCGCGTCGCGGCCATGGCCCTTGGCGGTCAATTGGTACTTCACCAGCTCGATCGGGTAGTCGGTGATGCGATTGATCGCCTGATAAACCGCATCGACCGGGCCGTTGCCGGTGGCGGCTTCGGCTTTCTCTTCGCCGCCGCAGATCAGTTTCACCGAGGCGGTGGCCATGATGCTGCTGCCGGATTGCACGCTAAAGTAACCCAGGCTGAAGTGCTCCGGCTCTTCCTGCTGTTTGTTGATGAAGGCCAGCGCCTCCAGATCGTAGTCGAACACCTGGCCCTTTTTGTCGGCCAGCTTCAGGAAGGCGGCGTACAGGGTATCCAGGTTGTAATCCTGCTCCTGGTAGCCCATCTCTTCCATGCGGTGTTTCACCGCCGCGCGGCCGGAGCGGGAGGTCAGGTTTAACTGCACGTCTTTCAGGCCGATCGACTGCGGGGTCATGATTTCGTAGTTTTCGCGGTTCTTCAGCACGCCGTCCTGGTGAATGCCAGAGGAGTGGGCGAAGGCGTTGGAGCCGACGATCGCCTTGTTGGCCGGGATCGGCATGTTGCACAGCTGGCTGACGATCTGGCTGGTGCGGAAGATTTCCTGGTGGTTGATGTTGGTGTGCACGTTCATGATGTCCTGGCGCACTTTAATCGCCATGATCACTTCCTCCAGCGAACAGTTGCCGGCGCGTTCACCAATGCCGTTCAGGGTGCCTTCCACCTGGCGGGCTCCGGCTTGCACTGCGGCGATGGAGTTGCCGACCGCCATGCCCAAATCGTCGTGGCAGTGCACGGAGATGATGGCTTTGTCGATGTTCGGCACGCGGTCATACAGGGTAGTGATGATGCCGCCGAACTGGTTCGGGGTGGTGTAGCCGACGGTGTCCGGGATATTGATGGTGGTAGCGCCGGCGTTGATGGCGGCTTCGACCACGCGACACAGATTGTCGATCGGCGTGCGGCCGGCGTCTTCACAGGAGAACTCCACGTCGTCGGTGTAGTTGCGGGCGCGTTTTACCGATCGTACCGCCATCTCCAGCACTTCGTCGAACGAGCGCTTCAGCTTCGATTCGATGTGCAGGGTTGAGGTGGCCAGGAATACGTGGATGCGGAACGCTTCGGCGACGCGCAGCGCTTCGGCGGCCACGTCGATGTCTTTGTCCACGCAGCGGGCTAGGCCACAGACGCGGCTGTTCTTGATCTGGCGCGCGATGGTTTGCACCGACTCGAAGTCGCCCGGCGAAGAGACCGGGAAGCCGACTTCCATCACGTCAACGCCCATTCTTTCCAGCGCCAGCGCAATCTGAATCTTCTCTTTTACGCTCAGGCTGGCCTGCAGCGCCTGCTCGCCATCACGCAGCGTGGTATCGAAAATAATGACTTGTTGGCTCATCGGTGCATTCCTTATCGTGTTGATTTCACGCTAAGCGGGCAAAAAAAAACCCGCGCAGTAGCGCGGGTTTCTTATGGGTGATCGGCTGAGTCAGCTCCGAACGTCGTCCACAGGCATACCGCGCAAACAAGATGCGTTGAGTAGTAGGCCTAGTAGACGGTGAGTACGGATCATAAGGGTTCAGCTTCTCTTAAATTGGGTGTCTGCCTAATTTGATACGTGATTGGCCTGGCGATGTCAACACCTGATTGAATGCGGGGACAATGCATCAGCTCATTAGCTAAACAGAGGATCATTCGGCAAAAAAACGACGCCTTAGAGAAAAAAATGGGGCCAGTTTGCGTGCTGCTTAGCATAAACGAATCGAATATATACTGCGCTAATTGCTTCTGGATTTCGTTGCGTTAAGATTTGTGATGAAAAAAACAAGGGGATTAATCACGGGGAGCAATAAAATAACATTTTCAATGCAAATGGTTTAAATTGAACTCATATGAATAATTGATTGTTTTAGTCATAATATAACAAAATAATGCGTTTTTATACAAAGTGAGCGGTGTTTTTAGATGGTTTGATTGCTTATGATGTGTTTTTATAGTTTGTCTCATACAGTGCGGCGACGTTGTTCAATTGTATTAATCATTATTGATACCTAATTATTAGTACTACCCAGGTGGCATTCTTCTCGCTGACGGGGAAAGCTGCTGACATGTATTCCATATACGACTTATATCGTGTCGATAACACGAGGTTTTTTATCGGTTGATGACGGTAATGGCAGGATTTGTCGTGCAAAGATAAGACAATGCGGCGTTTCATTGTTTGTCGAGCATAAGGATTAGATTATCTACACAGGATTTAGTGGAGTGAAATATGGCTGAATATGATTCAGAAATCGCCATGGTCAAAGAACCGGCGGACATCCATTTGCGCAGCGTCGATCTTAATTTACTGACGGTGTTTGACGCCGTGATGCAAATGCAAAATATTACGCGAGCCGCTAATTCGTTAGGGATGTCGCAGCCGGCGGTGAGCAACGCGGTAGCGCGCCTGAAGGTGATGTTCAACGACGAACTGTTCGTGCGCTGCGGCCGCGGGATCCAGCCCACCATGCGGGCCAGGCAGCTGTTCGGGCCGGTGCGGCAAGCGCTGCAGCTGGTGCAGAATGAGTTGCCGGGATCTGAGTTTGAGCCGCTGACCAGCACGCGAGCGTTCTCCCTGTCGCTGTGCAGCCCGCTCGATTTGCGTCTGGGCGCCGGGATAATCAATCACGTCAAACAGATAGCGCCGCAGCTTAACCTGCAAATAAAGTCATACATTAACAATAATATTGAACGTCAATTACGTTATCAGGACGTGGAGTTTGTCATCGGCTACAGCCGTTTCGAGTCGGCGGAGTTTCGCAGCCTGGCGATGTTCGACGACGAATTAGTGCTGGCGGTTGCGCAGGCGCACCCGAGAATAGGCGAGGAGGTGACGCCGGAACACATGCTGGCCGAGCAGCATGCTGCGGTTTCCCTGGAAAGTTTTGGATCGTTCAGTAAACCTTTTTATTTAGACGAACCGATGCTGCGCGCCGTGACGCAGCAGTGCACGGATCTTTACAGCGTGTTGAATATGGTGTCGCAAACGGAAATGGTAGCGATTGCGCCCGCCTGGTTGGTGCGACAGCAGACGGAGGCGTTGAAAATAAAGGCGGTTCCTTTATGTGGCAACGATAATAAAGCCACCTGCTACCTCTCCTGGCATGAATCCTCAGAGCGGGATAAAGGCCACCAGTGGATGAAATCTGTCCTGATTGAGGCGGGTAACCCAAAGTAAAGCGATAAAAATGGGAACTATATAAAGATAATATTCAACTGAGCGTTTTTTTCTCATGATAAAAACTAAGAACTATCTGCGTTTTTATTAAGATATTTCTTGGTTTTGCGGCGATAGAATAACTTATTCTCAGGATAAATTTGTTCATTTAGCGAAAACAATTAATATAAATTAATATTCTGATTTTTACTTTCCAGCTGGAATTTTAAACTAACTCGATGTGGCGGCCCGAACGGGCCGCGTTTTATGGCCGCCATCAAACCTTTTCCTTCCCGTTTTGTCCAACCCATGAAAGCGCGAAAGCCGGCCTGAGTTTTGGCTCACACTTCTACGCTGAAATCGCTTTTCCCCCTGCCTGAGAGTAGGTAGACTGCGCGGAAAAAAGTAAACACGTGTAAGCTGAGATGAGGGCCGCAAGGCATCGTTCAGGCTTAACTGTATGATTCATTTCAGGCTTAGAGCACTATGATCACTAATCTGCTGCAATACCATTTGATCCATCGTATACAGCATCAAATCACCCACCGAGCCGATCGCACAGCATTTCGCCAATGGTCGCCCAACGGCGAGTTTCAACTGACCTGGGGAGCGGCGGCTGCCCGCATTGATCGCATTGCTGCCGGGCTGCTGGCGCTGGGCGCCGAAGTGCAAGAACGTATCGGTATCTTCGCCAATAACACGATGGCCTGGTCGTTGACCGATCTCGCGATCCTGCACCTGCGTGGCGTCAGCGTACCGCTCTATTCCACCAATACGCCGGCGCAGGCGGCCTTCGTCATCAACGACGCTGACATTCGCATCCTGTTCGTCGGCGAGCAGGCGCAGCTGGATGCCGCCATCGCACTGCGTGGCGTCTGCCCACAGCTGAGTCATATCATCGTGTTCGACGAGGGCACCGATCTGCGCGGCTGCGAGATCGCACAACACCTGGGCGCCTTCGAGCGCGCTGCCGATCCGGCGGCTTTTGTCGCTCAACGTCGGCAGCGCATTGAAGAGTGCGACCTGCAGGATCTCTTTACCCTGATCTATACCTCGGGCACCACCGGCGAACCGAAAGGGGTAATGCTGGACTACCGCAACCTGGCGGCGCAGCTCTACCTGCATGATGAGAGACTGACGGTCGGCGAAGAGGATGTGTCGCTCAGTTTCCTGCCGCTGTCGCACGTGTTCGAGCGTGCCTGGAGCTTCTTTGTCATGCATTCCGGCGCGCAGAATGTTTTCCTGCCGAACACCGACTGGGTACGGGAAGCGATGGGGCAGGTGCGGCCGACGTTAATGTGCGCGGTACCGCGTTTCTACGAGAAGATTTTCAGCGCGGTGCATGAAAAAGTGGCGCGTGCCCCTTGGTTGCGCCGTGCGCTGTTCCACTGGGCGATCGTCTGCGGGGAGCGCAAGTTCCTGCAAGAGCGGGCCGGCAAACCGTTGGGCAAACTGTTCGAACTCTCTCACCGCTGGGCCGACAAGCTGGTATTGAGCAAGCTGCGCGGCATTCTCGGTGGCCGGGTGCGTTTCTTGCCGGCAGCGGGTGCCAAGCTGGATGACAATGTGATCCTGTTTTTCCAGGCGATGGGCGTCAACATCAAGTACGGCTACGGCATGACCGAAACCTGTGCGACCGTGTCCTGCTGGGAAGAGGGGCATTTCCGCTTCGGCTCTATCGGTAAACCGCTGCCGGAGGTCGAGGTGCGCATCGGTGAAGAAAATGAAATTCAGGTGCGCGGGCCGATCGTGATGCGCGGCTATTTCAACAAACCGTTGGAAACCGCCGCGACCTTTACCGCCGATGGCTGGCTGAAAACCGGCGACGCCGGGGCGATCGATGAAGAGGGCAATCTGTTCATCACCGAGCGCCTGAAAGATTTGATGAAAACCTCCGGCGGCAAATACATAGCGCCGCAGATGCTGGAAGGCACGCTGGCGCAGGATCGCTTTATCGAGCAGGTGGCGATCATCGCCGATGCGCGCAAGTTCGTTTCCGCGCTGATCGTGCCGTGCTTTGAGTCGTTGGAAGAGTACGCGAAGTCAGTCAACCTGAAGTATCAGGATCGCCTGGAGCTGCTGCGCAACGGCGAGATCCTCGCGATGTTCGAAAAGCGTCTGCGCGAGATGCAAAAGGAGCTGGCGCGTTTCGAGCAGGTGAAGAAGTTCACGCTGCTGCCGGCGGCTTTTTCCATGGAGTTGGGGGAGCTGACGCCAACGCTGAAGCTGCGCCGCAAAGTGATCCTGCAGCGCTATCAGCGCGAAATCGACTCGATGTACCAGGAACAGGCCTGACGCCGCCGCCGGGCCATGTGCCCGGCGAAAAAAGCGGCATATCCATCACCTGATTTAGTTCTGTAATTTCCCTCCTGTTCGAAACAATGCCTAGCCCGACAACCCTGAGGCTAGCGCATTGTTTTTATAAAGCTGCGATCTCCAGCCGCTTGGCAATAACCCCGCCACCGTTAAGCCATTTTGCCGTTTGCCTGCCCCAAATTCTGACGTTATGTTAATTCGATAGCGACAACCCATAAAAACTTTGGGGCATTGCCCCGCAGCAGGCGCTACGTTCCGGCGCCAGAGAAGAATAAGCAAGCCTGGAGGCAAACCCATGGAGATGTTGTCAGGAGCCGAGATGGTCGTCCGATCGTTGATCGATCAGGGCGTTAAACATGTATTCGGCTACCCCGGCGGGGCGGTGCTCGATATCTACGACGCCCTGCATACGGTCGGAGGGATCGATCATATTCTGGTGCGCCACGAGCAAGGTGCGGTGCACATGGCCGACGGCTACGCGCGCGCCACCGGCGAAGTGGGCGTGGTGCTGGTGACCTCCGGCCCCGGTGCCACCAATGCCATTACCGGCATCGCCACCGCCTATATGGACTCGATCCCGATGGTCGTCCTGTCGGGGCAGGTGCCCAGCTCGCTGATCGGCTACGACGCCTTCCAGGAGTGCGATATGGTGGGGATTTCTCGGCCGGTGGTGAAACACAGTTTCCTGGTGAAACGTACCGAAGACATCCCGGCGGTGTTGAAGAAGGCCTTTTACCTGGCTTCCAGCGGCCGCCCCGGCCCGGTGGTGATCGATCTGCCGAAAGACATCGTCGGCCCGGCGGTGCGGATGCCTTATGCCTATCCGCAGGACGTGAGCATGCGTTCTTACAACCCGACGGTGCAGGGCCACCGCGGGCAAATCAAACGCGCGTTGCAAACCATCCTGGCGGCCAAAAAGCCGGTGATGTACGTCGGCGGCGGCGCGATCAACGCCGGTTGCGAAGCCGAACTGCTGGCGTTGGCGGAGCAGCTGAACCTGCCGGTGACCAGCAGCCTGATGGGGCTGGGCGCTTTCCCCGGCACCCATCGCCAGAGTGTCGGCATGCTCGGCATGCACGGCACCTATGAAGCCAATAAAACCATGCACCATGCCGACGTGATCTTCGCCGTCGGCGTGCGTTTCGACGATCGTACGACCAACAATCTGGCCAAATACTGCCCGGATGCCACCGTGCTGCACATCGATATCGATCCGACCTCGATCTCCAAAACGGTGGACGCCGATATCCCGATCGTCGGCGATGCCAAACAGGTGCTGGTGCAGATGCTGGAGCTGTTGGCGCAGGATGACAAGGCGCAGGATCACGATGCGCTGCGCGACTGGTGGCAGTCTATCGAACAGTGGCGCGCCCGCGACTGCCTGGGCTACGACAAAAACAGCGGCACCATCAAGCCGCAGGCGGTGATTGAAACCTTGCATCGCCTGACCAAAGGCGACGCCTATGTGACCTCCGACGTGGGGCAGCACCAGATGTTCGCCGCGCTCTATTATCCGTTCGACAAACCGCGCCGTTGGATCAACTCCGGCGGCCTCGGCACCATGGGCTTCGGCCTGCCGGCGGCATTGGGCGTCAAGCTGGCGCTGCCGGAGGAAACCGTGGTGTGCGTGACCGGCGACGGCAGCATTCAGATGAATATTCAGGAGCTGTCCACCGCGCTGCAATATAACCTGCCGGTGGTGGTGGTGAACCTCAACAACCGCTATCTGGGCATGGTCAAGCAGTGGCAGGACATGATTTATTCCGGCCGTCATTCGCAGTCTTACATGGATTCGCTGCCGGACTTCGTCAAGCTGGCCGAGGCTTACGGCCATGTCGGCATCGCCATCCGCACGCCGGATGAGCTGGAAAGCAAGCTGGCGCAGGCGCTGGCGGAAAAAGAGCGGCTGGTGTTCGTCGATGTGACCGTCGATGAAACCGAACATGTCTACCCGATGCAGATCCGCGGCGGAAGCATGGACGAAATGTGGCTTAGCAAAACGGAGAGGACCTGATCATGCGCCGTATTTTATCTGTCTTGCTGGAAAACGAATCCGGCGCCCTGTCGCGCGTGGTGGGGCTGTTCTCCCAGCGCGGTTACAACATCGAGAGCCTGACGGTGGCGCCGACCGACGATCCGACGCTGTCGCGCATGACTATCCAGACCGTCGGCGATGAGAAAGTGCTGGAGCAGATTGAGAAGCAGTTGCACAAGCTGGTGGACGTGCTGCGCGTCAGCGAACTGGTGCAGGGCGCCCACGTCGAGCGCGAGATCATGCTGGTGAAGCTGCAGGCCAGCGGCTACGGCCGTGAAGAGGTGAAGCGCTGCGCCGACATTTTCCGCGGCCAGATCGTCGATGTGACGGCGACGCTGTATACGGTGCAGCTGGCCGGCACCAGCGACAAGCTCGACGCCTTCCTGAGCGCGGTGCGTGAAGTGGCGGAGATCGTGGAAGTGGCGCGTTCCGGCGTGGTCGGCGTGTCGCGCGGCGACAAAATCATGCGCTGAGCGCGGTTTGGCGGCGAATAATCGGGGCGCGGCGTGGCTGCGCCCTTTGTTTTTCGGTATTTTTTGCCCGATTGCTGGCACCTTTCGGCAAAAGCGGTTGCTAGGTAGTGTTTTCTGCTGTTAGATCGCAGAGGCTGGATTGAATAACCGTACGGGATGCCATGGTTAATCCGAGCACAGCCTTCACTTCTATTTTCAGCGTCATTAAGGGGTTAATGTGAAACTGGATGAAATCGCGCGTCTCGCGGGCGTTTCGCGCACGACGGCCAGTTATGTCATCAACGGCAAGGCGAAGCAGTATCGTGTCAGCGATAAAACCGTCGAGAAAGTGATGGCCGTGGTCAGGGAGCATAACTATCACCCGAATGCCGTCGCGGCGGGGCTGCGCGCTGGGCGCACCCGTTCTATCGGCCTGGTGATCCCGGATCTGGAAAATACCAGCTATACCCGCATCGCCAACTACCTGGAGCGCCAGGCGCGCCAGCGGGGTTATCAATTGCTGATCGCCTGTTCCGAAGATCAGCCGGACAACGAAATGCGCTGCATTGAGCACCTGCTGCAGCGCCAGGTGGATGCCATTATCGTCTCCACCGCCTTGCCGCCGGAACATCCTTTCTATCAACGCTGGGCCAACGATCCGCTGCCGATCATCGCGCTGGACCGCGCGCTGGATCGCGAGCATTTCATCAGCGTTGTGGGCGCCGATCAGGAAGATGCCTTTGCGTTGGCGCAGGAGCTGCGCACCTTCCCGGCTGAATCGGTGCTGTATCTGGGCGCCTTGCCGGAGCTTTCGGTGAGCTTCCTGCGTGAGCAGGGCTTCCGTCAGGCCTGGCAAGAGGATCCCCGCCACGTCGATTACCTGTACGCCAACAGCTATGAACGCGAAGCCGCCGGCGCGTTGTTTGCCGAATGGCTGAAAACGCACCCGATGCCGCAGGCGCTGTTTACCACGTCGTTCTCTTTATTGCAGGGCGTGATGGACGTGACGCTGAAGCAACGCGGCCGCTTGCCGACCGATCTGGCGATTGCCACCTTCGGCGATCATGAACTGTTGGATTTCCTGGAGTGCCCGGTATTGGCGGTAGCGCAGCGCCATCGCGACGTGGCCGAGCGCGTGCTGGAGCTGGTGCTGGCCAGCCTGGACGAACCGCGTAAACCCAAGCCGGGGCTGACGCGCATTCGCCGCAATCTGTTCCGCCGCGGCAGCCTGAGCCGCAAGTAGTTTGCCTGACAGGGGCCCGCGTTGGCGGGCTCCTGGTTTAGACGTAGTCCGCCACCCGGAACAGCCGCCGGCAGTATTCCAGGAAATAGCCATACACCACGCCCATCGCCATGGAGACCAGCGCATTGCTGGTTACCGCCGCCAGCATTTGTTGGCCGTCGGCGCCTACGCTCCATAGAATGGCGGCATAAACCGGCGACTGGAAGCTGACGTAGGCCAGCAGATCGGCGAGGTTGCGCAGCAGGAACTGGCCGCGCGGGCAGCGGCGCGCCGTGCGGATAAACAGATCGCGATAGCGGCCGTAAGGCCAGGCGATCAGGATGTTGACCGGGATCGACAACAGGCGTGAAGAGAGGGATTGCTGGAAGCTCATGCCTGAGATCAACACTTCTATCGCCATGCCGGCGATAAAGCAATACACCACCAGTGCGAACGTATCGGCAGCGGCGCTACGCCAGTGAGTCGCGGGCGAAAGCATGTGTCACCCCCTTATAGTTAAAATTCTGTTAAATCATTCATTGTTGGATGTTAAGGCTGGTTTTTTGCCTTTTTTATAGTGTACTAATCTGGATTGTGTTTTTTAACTAGGTTTATATTTTTGTTTTTAACATTTGTTCGCTTTTTGTCCCGCAGAACAGGGGCGTAGGATGGGGCGGAGAGATTAAAATCGGCGTTTTTAAATAAATCGATTAAAAACATAAGGTTGCGATTTTTCGTTTTTGAAGAGGATTTTTTCCGGCAAAAATTGTGGAAATAAAGGTGTAAGAAAATGAAACCATAATTGTAAACAGGTATTTTGGGAATAATCTTACCAAGTTGATTTGAATCGAAATTACTTCTGCTCGTAATATCCGAGCCATTTATTTTTATCGCGGCCTCATCACGGCGGTGCAAATTGAAGTAAAATAGCGCCCGGTTTTACGGTGAATAACGATTGAGCGTTATTAACTCAAGGAGTTATGGCCTTATTCCGCGATCGGTTCGCCTGGCGCCGAGCCTTGGCGGGCGCGGCTCGCCAGCGGTTACAGCCCTGAGATTGCCGAGCTGAAAAATGAGACATGGCTTGCAGAAGGAAGTAATGAGTTAATTAATCGCCAGTTCGTCAGGTTTTTAATCAGATTCTTTCCGCTTAGAAAATTCTCTCCGTTTATCATGGTGTTAATTTTTAATCGTCGAATAATCAGAGTTTCTTTCGCGAGTCAGCTCCCAAAATGACCAGAGAAATATTGCCAAAGCGCTGGCGCTCTGGCTTGACAAGGTTTTCATACCCTCCGTAAACTCCATTGTGTGGGAATTTGTGGGGTAAAGTGGTGAAAACGGTCACTAAGGGGTAGCTCAGGAATGTTCCGTGGAGCGACGATGGTCAACCTCGACAGCAAAGGGCGGCTCGCCGTACCTACCCGATATCGGGAATTGCTCAACGAGGAATCGCAAGGCCAAATGGTCTGTACCATTGACCTCCATCAGCCCTGTCTGCTGCTTTATCCTTTGCCCGAATGGGAAATTATTGAACAAAAATTATCACATCTGTCGAGCATGAATCCCGCCGAGCGCCGCGTTCAGCGCCTGCTGTTGGGGCATGCCAGTGAGTGTCAGATGGATAGTGCCGGTCGTTTGCTGTTAGCCAGTACGCTGCGGCAACACGCCGGGCTCACGAAAGAAGTGATGCTGGTCGGTCAGTTCAACAAGTTTGAACTGTGGGATGAACAGACCTGGTATCAACAAGTCAAGGATGATATTGACGCTGAACAGTCGGCTCAGGAACCGTTGTCTGAGCGGCTACAGGACTTGTCGCTATAAGCATGTTGGAAAACTATAAACACACCACCGTCCTGCTGGACGAAGCCGTCAATGGCCTCAACATCCGCAGTAACGGCATATATATCGACGGTACTTTTGGTCGCGGTGGCCATTCTCGTCTGATTCTGTCCCAGCTGGGGCCGGAAGGGCGTTTGCTGGCGATTGACCGTGACCCTCAGGCGATTGCAGCCGCCAAATCTATTGAAGATCCTCGTTTTACCATCGTACACGGCCCATTTTCCGAGTTGTCGCACTATGTGCGGGAGCGCGAGCTGGTGGGCAAGATCGACGGCGTTCTGCTCGATCTGGGCGTTTCCTCGCCGCAGCTTGACGACGCGGAGCGCGGGTTCTCCTTTATGCGCGATGGCCCGCTGGACATGCGCATGGATCCGTCCACCGGCCTGTCCGCCGCGGAATGGCTGATGAAGGCCGAAGCGGACGACATCGCCTGGGTGCTGAAAACCTTTGGCGAGGAGCGTTTCGCCAAGCGCATCGCGCGCGCCATCGTGGAAAGAAACCGCGTGGAGCCGATGACGCGCACCAAAGAGCTGGCGGATCTGATCGCCGATGCCAGTCCGTTCCGGGAAAAGCACAAGCACCCGGCGACGCGCAGCTTCCAGGCGATCCGCATCTATATCAACAGCGAGCTGGAAGAGATCGAGCGTGCGCTCGACGGCGCGCTGGAAGTGCTGGCCCCGCAGGGCCGTTTGTCGATCATCAGCTTCCACTCGCTGGAAGACCGCATCGTCAAACGTTTTATGCGTCACCACAGCCGCGGCGCCCAGGTGCCGGCCGGCATTCCGTTGACCGAAGAGCAGCTGCGCGGCATGGGCGGCCGGACGCTGAAAGCGCTGGGCAAAATGATGCCGTCGGAAGCGGAAGTGGCGGACAACCCGCGTGCGCGCAGCTCGGTGCTGCGTATTGCTGAGAGGATGCCCGCGTGATTGGCAACGAACGTCACGGCCTGGTCGGGGTGATTGGCGGCGATCTGCTGCGCAACGCCAAGATCCCCCTGATTTTACTGATTGCGTCACTGGTCTCCGCGATTTTCGTGGTGACTACCGCGCACCGCACCCGCCTGCTGACCGCCGAGCGTGAACAGCTGGTTCTGGAGCGCGATGCGCTGGATATCGAGTGGCGCAACCTGATTTTAGAAGAGAACGCCCTCGGCGATCACAGCCGGGTTGAACGTATCGCGACAGAAAAACTGCAGATGCAACACGTTGATCCATCGCAGGAAAATATCATCGTTAAACAATGAATGGTTTAACCGGAATAATGACACGGAGTAGAAAGGAAACGCATGAAAGCAGCGCGCCCCGGTAAGTTGAGACGCCAGGAAGATCAGGCCAGCTTTGTCAGCTGGCGTTTTGCGTTGCTGTGCGGCTGCATTTTGCTGGCGATGGTTGGCCTGATGTTGCGCGTCGCGTACCTGCAGGTCATCAACCCCGATCGTCTGGTGAAAGAAGGCGACATGCGTTCGCTGCGCGTGCAGGAAGTGCCGACCGCGCGCGGCATGATCAGCGATCGCGCCGGCCGTCCGTTGGCGGTCAGCGTGCCGGTGAATGCGGTGTGGGCCGATCCGAAAGAGCTGAACGAGCGCGGCGGCATCACGCTGGACAGCCGTTGGAAAGCGCTTTCCGATGCGCTGAACATCCCGCTGGACCAACTCTCCAACCGCATCAACGCCAACCCGAAAGGGCGCTTCGTTTATCTGGCGCGCCAGGTTAACCCGGCGATCGGCGACTACATCCACAAACTCAAGCTGCCGGGGATCTACCTGCGGCAGGAGTCGCGCCGTTACTATCCGGCAGGGCAGGTGACGTCGCACATCATCGGCGTGACCAACATCGACGGGCAAGGCATCGAAGGCGTCGAGAAGAGCTTCGACCGCTGGCTGACCGGGCAACCGGGCGAGAGAACGGTGCGTAAGGATCGTTTCGGCCGGGTGATCGAAGACATCTCCTCCGTCGACAGCCAGGCGGCGCACAACCTGGTGCTGAGCGTCGATGAGCGCCTGCAGGCGCTGGTGTATCGCGAGCTGAACAATGCGGTGGCGTTCAACAAGGCCGAATCGGGCACTGCGGTGCTGATCGATGTGAACACCGGCGAAGTGCTGGCGATGGCCAACAGCCCGTCTTACAACCCGAACAACATGGCCGGTACGCCGAAAGAAACCATGCGTAACCGCGCCATCACCGATATTTTTGAACCCGGTTCAACCGTGAAGCCAATGGTGGTGATGACCGCGCTGCAAAACGGCGTGGTGAGAGAAAACAGCGTGCTGAACACCATCCCGTATCGCATTCAGGGCCACGAGATCAAAGACGTGGCGCGGTACTCGGAGCTGTCATTGACCGGGATCTTGCAGAAGTCGAGTAACGTCGGTGTTTCAAAGCTGGCGTTAGCGATGCCGTCCTCAGCGTTAGTAGATACTTACTCTCGTTTTGGGCTGGGAAAAGCGACCAATTTGGGGCTGGTCGGAGAAAGCAGTGGCATATACCCAAAAAAACAACGGTGGTCTGACATAGAGAGGGCCACCTTCTCTTTCGGCTACGGGCTGATGGTAACTCCGTTACAGTTGGCGCGAGTCTATGCAACGATCGGCAGCCTGGGCGTGTATCGCCCATTGTCGATCACCAAGGTTGACCCTCCGGTCGCCGGCGAGCGCGTTTTCCCTGAACCTCTGGTGCGCACCGTGGTGCACATGATGGAAAGCGTGGCCTTGCCGGGCGGCGGCGGCGTAAAAGCCGCCATCAAGGGATACCGTATCGCCATCAAAACCGGTACTGCGAAAAAAGTGGGCCCGGACGGCAAATACGTCAACCGATACATCGCTTATACCGCCGGCGTCGCGCCGGCAAGTAACCCCCGTTTTGCCCTGGTGGTCGTCATCAACGACCCGCAGGGTGGGAAATACTATGGTGGCGCAATCTCCGCGCCGGTGTTCGGCGCCATCATGGGCGGCGTATTGCGCACCATGAACGTCGAGCCTGACGCGTTGCCCACCGGTGACAAAAGCGAATTAGTGATTAACAAGAAAGAGGGTTCAGGTGGCAGATCGTAATTTGCGCGACTTACTCGCCCCGTGGGTGCCGACGGCACCCGGGCGCGCGCTGCGGGAAATGACATTAGACAGCCGTGTGGCGGCTGCCGGGGATCTGTTTGTCGCCGTGGTCGGCCATCAAACGGATGGGCGCCGCTATATTCCGCAGGCCATCGCGCAGGGCGTCGCCGCTGTGATCGCCGAGGCTGACGGTCAGGCCGAAGACGGCGCCATCGTTGAGATGCACGGCGTGCCGGTGATCTACCTGAGCCAACTGAACCAGCGCCTTTCCGCGCTGGCCGGGCGTTTTTACCATCAGCCGGGCGAGCGCTTGCGCCTGGTCGGCGTGACCGGCACCAACGGCAAAACCACCACCACGCAGCTGCTGGCGCAGTGGAGCCAACTGCTGGGCGAAACCAGCGCGGTGATGGGCACCGTCGGCAACGGCCTGCTGGGCCAGGTGTGTCCGACCGAGAATACCACCGGTTCTGCGGTGGATGTTCAACACGTATTAAACGAGTTGGCGGAACAGGGCGCGACCTTCGCCGCCATGGAAGTTTCTTCCCACGGTTTGGTGCAACACCGGGTAGCGGCGCTGCCGTTCGCTGCGGCGGTCTTCACCAACCTGAGTCGCGATCACCTGGATTACCACGGTGATATGGCCAATTACGAAGCGGCCAAATGGTCGCTGTTCGCCGCCCACAACGTGGGGCAGGCGATCATCAACGCCGACGATGAAGTCGGTCAGCGCTGGCTCGGCAAATTGCCGGATGCGGTAGCGGTGACGATGCAGGACAACCTGCAGCCGGGCTGCCACGGCCGCTGGCTGAAAACCACGGCGGTCGACTATCACGACAACGGCGCGACTGTTCGTTTCAGCTCCAGCTGGGGCGACGGCGAGATCGAAAGCCGCCTGATGGGCGCGTTCAACGTCAGCAATCTGCTGTTGGCATTGGCGACGCTGCTGTCGTTGGGCTACCCGCTGGAGGCGCTGGTGGAAACCGGCAGCCGTCTGCAGCCGGTCTGCGGCCGCATGGAAGTGTTTAACGCGCCGGGCAAACCGACGGTAGTGGTGGATTACGCCCATACGCCGGATGCGCTGGAGAAAGCGCTGGAAGCCGCGCGTCTGCACTGCCAGGGGCAACTGTGGTGTGTGTTCGGCTGCGGCGGCGATCGCGACAAGGGCAAGCGTCCGCTGATGGGCGGCATCGCCGAGCAGTTCGCCGATCGCGTGGTGATCACCGATGACAACCCGCGCACCGAAGAGCCGCGCGCGATTATCAACGACATCCTGACCGGATTGCTGGACGCCGGGCAGGCGCTGGTGATCCACGGCCGCGCCGAAGCGGTGACCAGCGCCATCATGCAGGCGCAGGAGCAGGATGTGGTGCTGGTGGCGGGCAAAGGCCACGAAGATTATCAGCTGGTGGGCAACCGCCGCCTGGATTACTCCGACCGCACGACGGTCGCCCGACTGCTGGGGGTGCTGGCATGATCCCTGTCTCTCTTCAGACACTGGCTGAGGTATTGAGCGCTGAACTGGTGGGCGCCGATTGCCAAATTGTCGAGGTGACGACAGACACCCGCAAGGTGACCGCCGGTTGCCTGTTTGTGGCGCTGAAAGGCGAGCGTTTCGACGCGCACGACTTCGCGGCGGATGCCGTAGCCGCAGGCGCCGGGGCACTGCTGGTCAGTAAGCGCTTATCAGTGGACGCGCCGCAGCTGGTGGTGCAAGACACCCGTCTGGCGCTGGGCCAGCTTGGCGCCTGGGTGCGTCAACAGGTGCCGGCGCGCGTGGTAGCGCTGACCGGTTCCTCGGGCAAGACATCGGTGAAAGAAATGACCGCCGCCATTCTGCGTGAATGCGGCGAAGTGCTGTATACCGCCGGCAACTTCAATAACGACATCGGCGTGCCGCTGACGCTGTTGCGTCTGGAGCCGCAGCATGATTTTGCCGTGATAGAGCTGGGCGCTAACCACATTGGCGAAATTGCTTACACCACCGCATTGACGCGTCCGCAGACCGCTTTGGTGAACAACCTGGCGGCCGCGCACCTGGAAGGCTTCGGCTCGCTGGCCGGCGTCGCCCAGGCGAAAGGTGAAATCTTTACCGGCCTGCCGGCCGACGGCGTGGCGATCATCAACGCCGATAACAACGACTGGCCGCACTGGCAGAGCATGCTGGGCGGCAAAACCGTCTGGCGCTTCTCGCCACAGGCCGCCGAAGGCGTGGACTTCTTCGCGGACGACGTGCGGGTGAACGGCGCAGGCACGCAGTTTACGCTGCACAGCCCGTTCGGCAGCGCCGAGATCGCACTGCCGCTGCCGGGGCGCCACAACGTGGCCAACGCGCTGGCGGCCACGGCGCTGGCGATGTCGGTAGGCGCCACCCTGGAAGCGGTGCGTCAGGGGTTAAAACAATTGCAGGCGGTGCCGGGACGTTTGTTCCCGGTGGCGCTGGCCGAAAGCAAGCTGCTGCTGGACGACAGCTACAACGCCAACGTCGGGTCGATGACCGCGGCGGCGCAGGTGCTGGCGGAGATGCCGGGCTACCGCGTGATGGTGGTCGGCGATATGGCCGAGCTGGGCGCAGAAGCGGAAGAGTGCCACCGTCAGGTGGGCGAAGCCGCCCGTCTGGCCGGGGTCGACAAAGTGATCAGCGTCGGCGGGTTGAGCCGCGTGCTGAGCGAAGCCTCCGGCAACGGCGAACATTATCAGGACAAGACAGCAGTGATCGCGCGCGTGGCGGAATTACTGTCGGAACATGCGGTCATCACCGTGTTAATCAAAGGTTCACGTAGTGCCGCAATGGAGCAGGTAGTACGCGCGTTACAGGAGAAAGCACCATGTTAGTTTGGCTGGCCGAGCATTTGGTCAAGTATTACTCAGGCTTCAACGTCTTTTCTTATCTGACGTTCCGAGCCATTGTCAGCCTGCTGACCGCGCTGTTCCTGTCGCTGTGGATGGGCCCGCGGGTGATCAAGCGCCTGCAAGAAATGTCCTTCGGTCAGGTGGTGCGCAACGACGGCCCCGAGTCGCACTTCAGCAAGCGCGGCACGCCGACCATGGGCGGCATCATGATCCTGACCTCCATCACCATTTCGGTGCTGATGTGGGCTTACCCGTCCAACCCGTATGTCTGGTGCGTGCTGTTTGTGCTGGTGGGTTACGGCATCGTCGGTTTCGTCGACGACTACCGCAAGGTGGTGCGTAAGGACACCAAAGGACTGATCGCCCGCTGGAAGTATTTCTGGCAGTCGGTGATTGCGCTGATTGTCGCATTCGCCATGTACGCCGTAGGAAAAGACACGCCAGCCACCGAGCTGGTTGTGCCGTTCTTTAAGGACGTGATGCCGCAGCTGGGTCTGCTGTACATCCTGCTGGCCTATTTCGTCATCGTCGGCACCAGCAACGCGGTCAATCTGACCGACGGCCTGGACGGCCTGGCGATTATGCCGACGGTATTCGTGGCGGCCGGTTTCGCGCTGGTGGCCTGGGCGACCGGTAACATGAACTTCGCCAACTACCTGCATATTCCGTATCTGCGTCATGCCGGTGAGTTAGTGATCGTCTGCACCGCCATCGTCGGCGCCGGCCTCGGGTTCCTGTGGTTCAATACCTACCCGGCTCAGGTGTTTATGGGCGACGTCGGTTCGCTGGCGCTGGGCGGCGCGCTGGGCACCATCGCGGTGCTGCTGCGCCAGGAGTTCTTGTTGGTGATCATGGGCGGCGTGTTCGTAGTAGAGACGCTGTCGGTGATCCTGCAGGTGGGATCGTTCAAGCTGCGCGGACAACGCATTTTCCGCATGGCGCCGATTCACCACCACTATGAATTGAAAGGCTGGCCGGAGCCGCGCGTGATCGTGCGCTTCTGGATCATTTCGCTGATGCTGGTGCTGATTGGCCTGGCAACGCTGAAGGTGCGTTAATCATGGCAGACTATCAGGGTAGAAAAGTCGTCATCATCGGGTTGGGCCTCACCGGCCTGTCCTGTGTCGATTTCTTCATGGCGCGCGGCGTGACGCCGCGCGTGATGGATACCCGTATCGCGCCGCCAGGGTTGGACAAACTGCCTGAAAGCGTGGAGCGCCATCTGGGCGATCTGAACAAGGACTGGCTGCTGGCGGCGGATCTGATCGTCGCCAGCCCGGGCGTCGCGCTGGCGACCCCGGCATTGAGCGCCGCGGCGGAAGCCGGCGTGGAAATCGTCGGCGACGTCGAACTGTTCTGCCGCGAGGCGCAGGCGCCGATCGTGGCGATTACCGGCTCCAACGGCAAGAGCACCGTCACCACCCTGGTGGGTGAGATGGCGAAAGCCGCCGGTTGGGCGGTGGGCGTGGGCGGCAATATCGGCCTGCCGGCGCTGAGCCTGTTGCGCCAGGAATGTCAGCTTTACGTGCTGGAGCTGTCCAGCTTCCAGCTGGAAACGACGCATAGCCTGCGGGCGGCGGCGGCGACCATCCTGAACGTGACCGAAGATCATATGGATCGCTATCCGTTCGGCCTGCAGCAGTATCGCGGCGCCAAGCTGCGCGTGTATGAAAACGCCGCGGTGTGTGTGGTGAACGCGGACGATGCGCTGACCATGCCGGTGCGCGGCGCCGACGAACGCTGCGTCAGCTTCGGGGCGGACGTGGGTGACTATCACCTGAACCGTCAGCAGGGCGAAACCTGGCTGCGGGTGCGCGGTGAGAAGGTGCTGAATACGCGCGAGATGAAGCTGACCGGCCGCCACAACTACACCAACGCCCTGGCGGCGCTGGCGTTGGCGGATGCGGTCAATATCCCGCGTGCCTCCAGCCTGAAGGCGTTGACCACCTTCACCGGCCTGGCGCACCGCTTCCAGCTGGCCTGGGAGAACAACGGCGTGCGTTGGATCAACGATTCCAAAGCCACCAACGTCGGCAGCACCGAAGCGGCGCTGAACGGCCTGCAGGTGGACGGCACGCTGCATCTGCTGCTGGGCGGCGACGGCAAGTCCGCCGATTTCTCGCCGCTGGCGCGCTATCTGCAGGGCGACAACGTGCGGCTGTATTGCTTTGGCCGCGACGGCGCCCAGCTGGCGCAGCTGCGGCCGGAAGTGGCGACGCTGACCGAGACCATGGAGCAGGCGATGCGCACCATCGCCGGCCGCGTACAGCCCGGCGATATGGTGCTGTTGTCGCCGGCCTGCGCCAGTCTCGATCAGTTCCGTAATTTTGAAGTGCGCGGCGATGAGTTCGCCCGCCTGGCGCAGGAGCTTGGCGGATGAAACTACGCTTGCCGAACTTCGGGCTGACAGAACGGCTGAAAGACTGGGTGACCGGCGCGCGCGACAACGACGCGGTCAACATGGTGCTGTACGATCGCACCCTGCTGTGGCTGACCTTCGGGTTGGCGATCATCGGCTTCGTGATGGTGACCTCGGCGTCGATGCCGATCGGCCAACGCCTGGCGGACGATCCGTTCCTGTTCGCCAAACGCGATGCGCTGTACCTCGGCCTGGCGTTCGGCCTGTCGCTGGTGACGCTGCGCATCCCGATGGAAGTTTGGCAGCGCTACAGCAACGTGATGCTGCTGATGTCGATCGTGATGCTGCTGATCGTGCTGGTGGTGGGGAGCTCGGTGAACGGGGCCTCGCGCTGGATCGCGCTCGGCCCGCTGCGTATTCAGCCGGCGGAGCTGTCCAAGCTGTCGCTGTTCTGCTACCTGGCGAGCTATCTGGTGCGCAAGGTGGAAGAGGTGCGCAGCAACTTCTGGGGCTTCTGCAAGCCGATGGGCGTGATGGTGGTGCTGGCGGTGCTGCTGCTGGCGCAGCCGGACCTCGGCACCGTGGTGGTGCTGTTCATCACCACGCTGGCGATGCTGTTCCTGGCCGGCGCGAAAATGTGGCAGTTCCTGGCGATCATCGGCTCCGGCGTGTTCGCCGTGGTGCTGCTGATTATCGCGGAACCCTACCGTATGCGCCGCGTGACCTCGTTCTGGAACCCGTGGGCCGACCCGTTCGGCAGCGGCTACCAGTTGACCCAGTCGCTGATGGCATTCGGCCGCGGCGAGTTCTGGGGGCAGGGGCTCGGCAACTCGGTGCAGAAACTGGAGTATTTGCCGGAAGCGCACACCGACTTCATCTTCTCCATTTTGGGTGAAGAACTGGGCTATATCGGTGTGGTTTTAGCCCTGTTAATGGTATTCTTCGTCGCTTTTCGCGCGATGTCCATCGGGCGCCGCGCGCTGGAGATCGACCAACGCTTCTCCGGCTTCCTGGCCTGCGCGATCGGCGTGTGGTTCAGCTTCCAGGCGCTGGTTAACGTCGGCGCCGCCGCAGGCATGCTGCCGACCAAAGGTCTGACGCTGCCGCTGATCAGTTACGGCGGCTCGAGCTTGCTGATTATGTCGACGGCGATCGTGCTGTTGCTGCGAATTGATTATGAAACGCGCCTGACCAAGGCTCAGGCGTTTGTGAAGAGGTAAGGGATGAGCGGGAAACCTAAGCGTTTAATGGTGATGGCAGGCGGTACCGGCGGGCACGTGTTCCCGGGGCTGGCGGTCGCGCATCATCTGATGGCGCAGGGCTGGCAGGTGCGCTGGCTCGGAACCGCAGACCGAATGGAAGCCGATCTGGTGCCGAAGCACGGGATCGAGATTGATTTTATCCGCATCTCCGGCCTGCGCGGCAAAGGCCTGAAGGCCCAGTTGACGGCGCCGCTGCGGATCTGGCAGGCGGTGCGCCAGGCGAAAGCCATCATGCGCAGCTATCAGCCGGATGTGGTGCTGGGGATGGGGGGCTACGTTTCCGGCCCCGGCGGCCTGGCGGCCTGGCAGTGTGGCATCCCGGTGGTGCTGCACGAGCAGAACGGCATCGCCGGTTTGACCAACCGCTGGCTGGCGCGCATCGCCGCCAAAGTGATGCAGGCCTTCCCCGGCGCGTTCCCGAACGCCGAGGTGGTGGGCAACCCGGTACGTACCGACGTGTTGGCGCTACCGTTGCCGGCGGAGCGGTTGCAGGGGCGCGAAGGCCCGATCCGCGTGCTGGTGATTGGCGGAAGTCAGGGCGCGCGCGTGCTGAATCAGACAGTTCCTGAAGTCGCGGCGCGTTTGGGCGATAGAATTACGCTCTGGCATCAGGTTGGCAAGGGCGCGCTGGAAACGGTGCTGCGCGATTACGAAAGGGTAGGGCAGACGCAGCACAAGGTGACCGAGTTCATCGACGACATGGCCGCCGCCTATGCCTGGGCCGACGTGGTGGTCTGCCGCTCCGGCGCGTTGACCGTCAGCGAAATCGCGGCGGCGGGGCTGCCGGCGATCTTCGTGCCGTTCATGCATAAGGATCGTCAGCAGTACTGGAATGCGCGTCCGCTGGAAGAAGCCGGCGCGGCGAAGATTATCGAACAGCCGCAGTTCAACGCCGATGTGGTGGCCGAACTGCTGGCGAGCTGGGATCGCAAGACGCTGCTGGCCATGGCCGAGAAAGCGCGCGCGGTCGCCATTCCGGACGCCACCGAGCGCGTGGCGGCGGAGCTGGTGCGGCTCGCCAAGTAACGAGTGCAGGGGTTCGGTGCGCCGAACCTGAATAAAAGCAATGTGATGTAGGGCCGGGGTACCGGATCCGGATTAGAGAGAGTGATGAATACACAACAACTGGCGAAACTACGTACTATCGTGCCCGAGATGCGTCGCGTCCGGCACATTCACTTTGTCGGCATCGGTGGCGCCGGCATGGGTGGTATCGCCGAAGTGTTGGCAAACGAAGGGTATCAGATCAGCGGCTCCGACCTGGCGCCGAATCCGGTGACCCAACAGCTGAGCGCGCTCGGAGCGACGATTTATTTCAATCACCGTCCGGAAAACGTGCTGGATGCGAGCGTGGTGGTGGTCTCTACCGCCATCTCCGCCGACAACCCGGAGATCGTCGCCGCTCGTGAAGCGCGCATCCCGGTGATCCGCCGCGCTGAAATGCTGGCGGAGCTGATGCGTTTTCGTCACGGCATCGCTATTGCCGGCACGCACGGCAAAACCACCACCACGGCGATGGTCTCGAGCATTTATGCCGAAGCCCGCCTGGACCCGACCTTCGTCAACGGCGGGCTGGTGAAGGCGGCGGGTACCCACGCACGACTGGGGTCCAGCCGTTATCTGATCGCGGAAGCGGATGAGAGCGATGCGTCGTTCCTGCATCTGCAGCCGATGGTGGCCGTGGTCACCAACATTGAAGCCGACCACATGGACACGTACCAGGGCGACTTCGAGAACCTGAAGCAGACGTTTATCAATTTCTTGCACAACCTGCCGTTCTACGGCCGTGCGGTGATGTGCATTGACGATCCGGTGGTGCGTGAGCTGTTGCCGCGCGTGGGGCGCCATATCACCACCTACGGCTTCAGTGAGGATGCCGATGTGCGCATCGAAGACTACCGGCAGATTGGGCCGCAGGGGCACTTTACCCTGAGCCGTCAGGACAAACCGTTGCTGACGGTGACGCTGAACGCGCCGGGCCGCCACAATGCGTTGAACGCAGCGGCGGCGGTGGCGGTAGCGACCGAAGAAGGCATCGACGACGAAGATATCCTGCGCGCGCTGGCGGGCTTCCAGGGCACCGGGCGCCGCTTCGATTTCCTCGGCGAGTTCCCGCTGGAACCAGTCAACGGCAAAGCGGGCAGCGCGATGCTGGTGGACGATTACGGCCACCATCCGACCGAGGTGGACGCCACGCTGAAAGCGGCGCGCGCCGGCTGGCCGGACAAGCGTTTGGTGATGATCTTCCAGCCGCACCGTTATACGCGCACCCGCGATCTGTACGACGATTTCGCCAACGTGCTGTCGCAGGTGGATGTGCTGCTGATGCTTGACGTGTACGCCGCCGGCGAAGCGCCGATCCCGGGCGCGGACAGCCGTTCGCTGTGCCGCACCATCCGCAGCCGCGGCAAGCTGGATCCGATCCTGGTTTCCGATGCCGATAGCGTGCCGGAAACCCTGGCGCAGCTGCTGCAGGATGAAGACCTGGTGCTGGTGCAAGGCGCCGGCAACGTGGGCAAAATCGCCCGTAAACTGGCCGAGCTGAAGCTGCAGCCGCCGAAGAAAGAGGAGGAGCACCATGGCTGATAAAGTTGCAGTTCTGCTGGGCGGCACCTCCGCCGAACGCGAAGTTTCTCTGCAATCCGGCGCCGCGGTGCTGGCCGGGTTGCGCGAAGCCGGTATCGATGCGCACGGCGTCGACACCCGCGATTTCCCGGTGACCCAGTTGAAAGAGCAGGGATTCACCAAAGTATTTATCGCTCTGCACGGGCGCGGCGGCGAGGACGGCACCCTGCAAGGGCTGCTGGAGTTCCTCGAACTGCCTTATACCGGCAGCGGCGTGATGGCCTCGGCGCTGACCATGGACAAATGGCGCACCAAGATGGTGTGGCAGTCGATGGGCTTGCCGGTAGCGCCTTACGTGGCGCTGAATCGCCAGCTGTACCTCGGCGCCGAAAAAGCGGCGCTGCTGGCGCGCGTGGCGGCTCTCGGTTTGCCGCTGATCGTCAAGCCGAGCCGTGAAGGCTCCAGCGTCGGTATGAGCAAGGTCACCGAAAGCGCGGCGTTGGCAGCGGCGCTGGAAGAAGCCTTCCGCCATGACGACGATGTGCTGGTGGAGAAGTGGTTGAGCGGCCCGGAATACACCGTGGCGATGCTGGGCGACCAGGTTCTGCCGTCAATCCGCATCCAGCCGGTCGGCGTGTTTTACGACTACCAGGCCAAGTACATTTCGGACGACACGCAGTACTTCTGCCCGAGCGGTTTGAGTGCCGAGCAGGAAGCCGAGATGGCGGCGTTGGCGCTGCGCGCCTACCGCGGTCTGGACTGCAGCGGCTGGGGCCGCGTCGACGTGATGCAAGACAGCGATGGCCGCTTCTATCTGCTTGAGGTGAACACCTCTCCGGGCATGACCAGTCATAGCCTGGTGCCGATGGCGGCGCGCCAGTTTGGATTAAGCTTCTCGCAGTTGGTGGCGAGAATTTTGGAGTTGGCCGACTGATATGTCGCAAGCTGCCCTGAATGCGCGCGATCGCGAGGTGGATAACGGCCCGCGCCGCAGCAATGGAACCCAGTTGGCGGGAATGATTTTCCTGCTGATGGTGTTGGGAACGGTCGTGTGGAGCGGTTGGGCGGTGCTTGGCTGGATGAAAGACGCCAGCCGCCTGCCGCTCTCAAGGCTGGTGGTGACCGGCGAACGCCATTACACCACCAACGATGATATTCGTCAGGCGATCCTGGCGCTGGGCGCACCCGGCACCTTTATGACGCAGGATGTGGACGTCATCCAGCAGCAGATCGAACGTCTGCCGTGGATCAAGCAGGCCAGCGTGCGCAAACAATGGCCGGATGAGCTGAAGATCCATCTGGTGGAGTACGTCCCGGTGGCGCGCTGGAACGATTTGCACATGGTGGACGCTGAGGGCAAAGCGTTCAGCGTACCGGCGGAGCGGGCGGGCAAGCAGAAGTTGCCGCTGCTCTACGGGCCGGAAGGGAGCGAGCAGGATGTGCTGGAAGGCTATCGGGCGATGAGCGCCACGTTGGCGGCCAGCAAATATACGCTGAAAATGGCGGCGATGACCGCGCGCCATTCCTGGCAGCTGGCGCTGGACAACGATGTCCGGCTTGAGCTGGGGCGCGATGACCGCAACGGGCGTTTGCAGCGGTTTATCGAGCTTTACCCGGTATTGCAGCAGCAGGGCCAGGCGGAGAGCAAGCGTGTCAGCTATGTCGATCTGCGCTACGAGTCCGGCGCTTCGGTAGGGTGGGCTCCGGTGTTGGTCGATCCGCAGGCGCTTGGCGGTCAGCAAAACAGTAATCAGCAACAGAATCAGGCACAGGCAAAACAACAATGATCAAGTCGACGGACAGAAAACTGGTAGTTGGACTGGAGATCGGTACTGCAAAAGTCTCCGCGTTGGTAGGGGAAGTTCTGCCCGATGGCATGGTCAACATTATCGGGGTGGGCAGCTGCCCGTCTCGCGGTATGGATAAGGGTGGCGTAAACGACCTGGAATCGGTGGTGAAGTGCGTACAGCGCGCCATCGATCAGGCCGAGCTGATGGCGGACTGCCAGATCTCTTCGGTGTACCTGGCGCTGTCGGGCAAACACATCAGCTGCCAGAACGAAATCGGCATGGTGCCGATCTCGGAAGAGGAAGTGACGCAGGATGACGTGGAGAATGTGGTGCACACCGCCAAATCGGTGCGCGTGCGCGACGAACACCGTATCCTGCACGTGATCCCTCAGGAATACGCCATCGATTATCAGGAAGGCATCAAAAACCCGGTTGGGCTGTCCGGCGTGCGCATGCAGGCCAAGGTGCATCTGATTACCTGCCATAACGATATGGCGAAGAACATCGTCAAGGCCGTGGAACGTTGCGGCCTGAAAGTTGACCAACTTATTTTCGCCGGTCTGGCCGCGAGCTACGCGGTGCTGACCGAAGATGAACGCGAACTCGGCGTTTGCGTGGTGGATATCGGCGGCGGCACCATGGATATGGCGGTGTATACCGGCGGTGCGCTGCGCCACACCAAAGTGATCCCTTATGCCGGGAACGTGGTCACCAGCGATATCGCCTACGCCTTCGGCACGCCGCCGACCGATGCGGAAGCGATTAAAGTTCGACACGGTTGTGCGCTTGGGTCGATTGTTAGCAAGGATGAGAATGTAGAGGTGCCTAGCGTCGGGGGACGTCCTCCGCGCAGTCTGCAAAGACAGACGCTGGCTGAAGTCATTGAGCCACGCTACACCGAACTGTTGAATCTGGTTAACGATGAAATTTTGCAATTGCAGGAGCAACTGCGTCAGCAAGGGGTGAAGCATCATCTGGCGGCAGGTATCGTGCTGACCGGTGGCGCCGCCCAGATTGATGGCCTGGCAGCCTGTGCGCAACGGGTGTTCCACACTCAGGTACGCATCGGCCAACCCTTGAACATCACGGGTCTGACGGATTATGCGCAGGAGCCTTACTACTCGACGGCGGTAGGTCTGCTGCACTATGGAAAAGAGTCTCACCTGAGCGGTGAGACAGAAGTAGAAAAACGCGCCTCGGTGGGCAATTGGTTTAAACGCATCAATAGCTGGCTGAGAAAAGAGTTTTAATGTTTCAACAAAGAGATCATGCTGAGTAATCTTTTTATGATCTCGCAGCGACAGGCACAAAACGGAGAGAAACTATGTTTGAACCAATGGAACTAACCAATGACGCGGTGATTAAAGTCATCGGCGTCGGCGGCGGCGGTGGCAACGCCGTTGAACACATGGTGCGCGAGCGCATCGAAGGTGTTGAATTCTTCGCTGTGAACACGGACGCCCAGGCGCTCCGCAAAACGGCGGTTGGCCAAACCATCCAGATTGGTAGCGGTATTACCAAAGGTCTGGGTGCGGGCGCGAACCCTGAGGTGGGTCGCAATTCAGCGGAAGAAGACCGCGAAGCCCTGCGCGCAGCGCTGGACGGCGCAGACATGGTCTTCATCGCAGCCGGCATGGGCGGCGGTACCGGTACCGGTGCGGCGCCAGTGGTGGCTGAAGTGGCTAAAGATTTGGGTATTCTGACCGTGGCCGTGGTGACCAAGCCTTTCAACTTCGAAGGCAAGAAGCGCATGGCATTCGCGGAGCAGGGTATCGCTGAACTGTCCAAACACGTGGACTCGCTGATCACCATCCCGAACGACAAGCTGTTGAAAGTTCTGGGGCGTGGCATCTCTCTGCTGGACGCGTTCGGCGCGGCCAACGACGTGCTGAAAGGCGCGGTGCAGGGTATCGCCGAGCTGATCACCCGTCCGGGCCTGATGAACGTCGACTTCGCCGACGTGCGCACCGTGATGTCCGAAATGGGCTACGCGATGATGGGTTCCGGCGTGGCTTGCGGTGAAGACCGCGCCGAAGAAGCGGCCGAAATGGCGATCTCCAGCCCGCTGCTGGAAGACATCGACCTGTCCGGCGCGCGCGGCGTGCTGGTCAACATTACCGCTGGTTTCGATCTGCGTCTGGATGAGTTCGAAACTGTGGGTAACACCATCCGTGCGTTCGCTTCCGACAACGCTACCGTGGTTATCGGTACCTCGCTGGATCCGGAAATGAACGACGAACTGCGCGTTACCGTGGTTGCAACCGGTATCGGTATGGACAAGCGTCCTGAAATCACTCTGGTGACCAATAAGCAGGCCAGCCAGCCAGTGATGGATCACCGTTATCAGCAGCACGGCATGTCGCCTCTGCCGCAGGAAGTGAAACCTGCCGCCAAGGTGGTCAACGACCAAGCTGCGCAGCCGAATAAAGAGCCCGACTATCTTGATATTCCAGCCTTCCTGCGTAAACAGGCAGACTAAGAATATCCTGAGAATTTGGAATCTCCGCTCTTTGTGCTAAACTGTCCCGCCGGCCATGCTGTATGCTTGGCTGGTAGGATGGATAACATTGCGAGATAAAACGATGATCAAACAAAGGACATTAAAACGTATTGTTCAGGCGACTGGCGTCGGTTTGCATACCGGCAAGAAAGTCACGCTGACAATGCGCCCAGCGCCGGCTAATACCGGGGTCATCTATCGTCGCACTGACTTGAATCCACCGGTTGATTTTCCGGCTGATGCAAAATCCGTGCGTGATACCATGCTCTGTACTTGCCTGGTGAATGAGCATGACGTGCGTATTTCGACCGTTGAGCACCTCAACGCCGCGCTGGCTGGGCTGGGCATCGACAATATCGTCATCGAAGTCGACGCCGCTGAAATCCCAATCATGGACGGCAGCGCCAGTCCGTTCGTGTTCTTGCTGCTGGATGCCGGCATCGAAGAACTGAACTCGGCGAAGAAATTCCTGCGTCTGAAAGAGACCGTGCGTGTTGAAGATGGCGACAAATGGGCCGAGCTGTCCCCGCATAACGGGTTCCGCCTGGACTTCACCATCGACTTCAACCACCCGGCTATCGACGCCAGCTCTCAGCGCTACCGTCTTGATTTCTCGGCTGAGTCGTTCGTGCGTCAAATCAGCCGCGCGCGCACCTTCGGGTTCATGCGCGATATCGAATATCTGCAGTCCCGCGGCTTGGCCCTGGGCGGCAGCTTCGATTGCGCCATCGTGGTAGATGACTACCGCGTGCTGAACGAAGACGGTCTGCGTTTCGAAGACGAGTTCGTACGTCACAAAATGCTGGACGCCATCGGCGACCTGTTCATGTGCGGCCACAACATCATTGGCGCGTTCACCGCGTTCAAGTCTGGGCACGCGCTGAACAACAAACTGCTGCAGGCCGTACTGGCCAAGCAGGAAGCGTGGGAATACGTGACCTTCCAGGACGAAGCCGAAATGCCGTTGGCATTCAAGGCACCGTCTACCGTATTGGCGTAAGGTCTGAATTCCTCGCCTGCTGCGAATAACGGCAGGCGCATCCTCTGAGAGCCTGAGAATTCAGGCTCGTGATGCCGTCTGATGTTTTGCAGTTGTGTCGCTGATTACTTATCACGACTGGTTGTGTTGGTACCCTCTCCGGCCAATGCAGCCAGCCGTTCCAATATCTTGCGCAGTTTCTCCGGGCTACGGCTCGCCAATCCTCTCAGCTCTTCCGCACTTTCCAGACTCAAATGCCGCATCGGCACGGGTTTTTCCGGCGCTTTCTCGGCGTTTTGCACCTGGTTGCTGCCTTTCGCCATCAAGGCCGGATTAATCCTGATGTCGATCGACGACAATGATGGTAGAATTTGCGCTCGTAGTGCAGACAGCAAAGCGGGTTGTTCGTAGCGCAAGCGCATCATCCAACTGGCATTTGCCGTTTCGAGCACTAAAATACCCTGTCGGAAATTCGCGACGCGGCACCAGGGATGCAGGGGAGCGGGCAACAGGCCCTTCACTGCACGGTTAAGCTTGAGCAGCGCCACCGCGCGTTGCTGGACGTTATGCAGCGGCCCTTTGCTGCCGGCAGACGCGTCGTCGAACAGGACATCTAATAATTGTGGACGGCTATCGCGCATAATGGGCTCCGGCGGATTATAAACTCGTGATCGGTATTCTAAATCGTTGGCGACAATTTGGCAGACGTTATTTCTGGCCCCATCTCCTGTTAGGGATGGTTGCGGCCACGCTTGGCGCGTCTTCCAATTTGTCCGGCGCTCCCGATCAGGCCGCACTGCCGAATACGTCGTCCAGCCTTAACCGGCAAAATTCGGCCAACGGCACCTTCACCAGCCTGGCCCTGCTGCAGGACGCGCACCGCCGCCCTACCTTCAGCGTAGATTATTGGCAGCAGCATGCACTGCGCACCGTCATTCGTCACCTCTCTTTCGCGCTGGCGCCGCAGGTGGTTTATGCGCGGGTACAGGAGAGCGAAGTCGAAGCGGAACCGCCTTTGCAGGTAGCGCAACTGGCGCTGCTGTCTACCCTCAATGCGCTGCTGACGCATGAGCCGAAGCCACCGACCATCATTCGTCACACCCACCTTGAGGTGCTGCCAACGCTGGCGCGGCACCAGACCGGCCTGTGGGTGGCTCAGGTGCAAGGCATTCGCGCCGGGCCCGTCGTTCTCGTCTGACTCCGCCCTTAGGGCATAAAAACCATAAATAATAGCAAGTTGACTGCCGCCTTCGGCCGTCATGACAGAGATATCAAACATCATGTTAGTGAAATTATTAACCAAAGTTTTTGGCAGCCGTAACGATCGTACCCTGCGCCGCATGCGCAAAGTGGTTGAGCAGATCAACCGCATGGAACCGGACATGGAAAAACTGTCCGATGACGAGCTGAAAGCGAAAACCAACGAGTTCCGCGCACGCCTGGAAAAAGGCGAGTCGCTGGAAAGCCTGATCCCGGAAGCCTTCGCCGTGGTGCGCGAGGCGAGCAAGCGCGTGTTCGGCATGCGTCACTTCGACGTGCAGCTGCTGGGCGGCATGGTGCTGAACGACCGCTGCATCGCCGAGATGCGTACCGGTGAAGGTAAAACCCTGACCGCGACGCTGCCGGCCTACCTGAACGCCCTGAGCGGCCGCGGCGTGCACGTGGTGACCGTCAACGACTATCTGGCGCAGCGTGACGCCGAAAACAACCGCCCGCTGTTCGAGTTCCTCGGCCTGAGCATCGGCATCAACCTGCCGGGCATGCCGGCGCCGGCCAAGCGTGAAGCTTACGCCGCCGACATCACCTACGGCACCAACAACGAATACGGCTTCGACTACCTGCGCGACAACATGGCGTTCAGCCCGGAAGAGCGCGTGCAGCGCAAACTGCACTATGCGCTGGTGGATGAGGTGGACTCCATCCTGATCGATGAAGCGCGTACGCCGCTGATCATCTCCGGCCCGGCCGAAGACAGCTCCGAGATGTACATCAAGGTCAACAAGCTGATCCCTAAACTGATCCGCCAGGAAAAAGAAGACTCCGACACCTTCAAGGGTGAAGGGCACTTCTCGGTGGATGAGAAGGCGCGCCAGGTCCACCTGACCGAACGCGGCCTGATCCTGATCGAAGAGATGCTGGTGGAAGCCGGCATCATGGATGAAGGCGAATCGCTGTACTCGCCGACCAACATCATGCTGATGCACCACGTTACCGCCGCGCTGCGCGCCCACGTGCTGTTCACCCGCGACGTTGACTACATCGTGAAAGACGGCGAAGTGATCATCGTCGACGAACACACCGGCCGCACCATGCAGGGCCGCCGTTGGTCCGATGGCCTGCACCAGGCGGTGGAAGCCAAAGAAGGCGTGGAGATCCAGAACGAGAACCAGACGCTGGCTTCGATCACCTTCCAGAACTACTTCCGTCTGTACGAGAAGCTGGCCGGGATGACCGGTACCGCCGATACCGAAGCCTTCGAATTCAGCTCGATCTACAAGCTGGACACCATCGTGGTGCCAACCAACCGTCCGATGATCCGTAAGGACATGCCGGATCTGGTATACATGACTGAGAAAGAGAAGATCGGCGCCATCATCGAGGACATCCGCGAGCGTACCGCCAAAGGCCAACCGGTGCTGGTGGGTACCATCTCAATCGAGAAATCCGAAGTGGTGTCCCGTGAGCTGACCAAAGCGGGCATCGACCACAAGGTGCTGAACGCCAAATTCCACGCCATGGAAGCGGACATCGTCGCCCAGGCCGGCCAGAGCGGTGCGGTAACCATCGCCACCAACATGGCGGGTCGTGGTACCGATATCGTGCTGGGCGGCAGCTGGCAGGCCGAAGTGGCGCTGCTGGAAGCGCCGACCGAAGAGCAGATCGAAGCCATCAAAGCCGCCTGGAAAGAGCGCCACGACGCGGTGCTGGCGGCGGGCGGCCTGCATATCATCGGCACCGAGCGCCATGAATCGCGCCGTATCGATAACCAGCTGCGCGGCCGTTCCGGTCGTCAGGGCGACGCCGGTTCATCCCGCTTCTACCTGTCGATGGAAGATGCCCTGATGCGTATCTTCGCCTCGGATCGCGTGTCCGGCATGATGCGTAAACTGGGCATGAAAGAAGGCGAAGCGATTGAGCACCCGTGGGTGACCAAGGCGATCGCCAATGCCCAGCGTAAGGTAGAGAGCCGCAACTTCGACATCCGTAAGCAGCTGCTGGAGTACGATGACGTCGCCAACGATCAGCGCCGCGCCATCTACAGCCAACGCAACGAATTGCTGGACGTGTCCGACGTGAGCGAAACCATCGCCAGCATCCGCGAGGACGTGTTCAAGAGCACCATCGACAACTACATCACGCCGCAGTCGCTGGAAGAAGAGTGGGACATTCAGGGGCTGGAAGAGCGCCTGAAGAACGACTTCGATCTGGAGATGCCGATCGCCCAGTGGCTGGACAAAGAGCCGGAGCTGCACGAAGAGACGCTGCGCGAACGCATTCTGGAGAACGCCAAAGAGCAGTATCAGCGTAAGGAAGAAGTGGTCGGCAGCGAGATGATGCGCAACTTCGAGAAGGGCGTGATGCTGCAGACGCTGGATTCCCTGTGGAAAGAGCATCTGGCGGCGATGGACTACCTGCGCCAGGGTATCCACCTGCGCGGTTACGCGCAGAAGGATCCGAAGCAGGAGTACAAGCGTGAATCCTTCAACATGTTCGCCACTATGCTGGAATCGCTGAAATATGAAGTGATCAGCGTGCTGAGCAAGGTACAGGTGCGGATGCCGGAAGAGGTGGAAGCGCTGGAACAGCAGCGCCGTGAAGAGGCCGAGCGTCTGGCGCAGCAGCAACAGCTGAGCCACCACGACGAGAACGCGCTGGTGACTGAAGATCCGAACGCGCCGGCGACCGCCGAGCGTAAAGTGGGGCGTAACGATCCTTGCCCATGCGGTTCCGGCAAGAAATACAAGCAGTGCCACGGCCGCCTGCAGTAATGCCGGCCGCTGTTAACCGATAACACCCAGGGGTTCAGCTTGCTGAGCCCCTGTTTTTTGGCACCCATCAGGAGGGTGAGATGAAACATCTGAATATCGCCGTGGGCATTATCCGCAATGCTCAACAGGAGATCTTTATTACCCGCCGCGCCGCCGATGCGCACATGGCCGGCTTTTGGGAGTTTCCCGGCGGTAAGATCGAACAGGGTGAAACGCCGGAACAGGCGTTGAGCCGCGAGCTGCGGGAAGAGACCGGTATCGAAACCGAACGCGCCGAACTGCTGGAGGTGGTGGAGCACCGCTTCAGCGATCGCATCGTGACGCTGAATTTTTATCTGGTAGAAGCCTGGGCGGGTGAGCCGTTCGGCCGCGAGGGGCAACCGATGCGCTGGGTAAAACAGGCGGACCTGCGTGAAGACGAGTTCCCGGAAGCCAACGTCGGCATTATTCAGCTGCTGGTGGCACAGGCGAACGCCGCGCAATAACCAGTTTGGCCTGGCGTCCGCCAGGCCAACAGCGGGCGATCAGCGATCGTCCATTTCGCTCCAGTCTTCGCTTTCCGACAGATCGCTGTTGCTCGGAATGCGCTTCTCTTCATCGGCCCACTCGCCGAGATCGATCAGCTGGCAGCGTTTGCTGCAAAACGGCCGGAATGGACTGACTTCACCCCAAACCACGCCGGTGCCACAGGTTGGGCATTTTACTACGGTCGTCATAACGGTTCCTTACGCCTTCTGACAATACTGAGAAGGCTTTCTTTCATAAGTTCAACAACAGGCCAGTTCGAACGTCAGGCGTTCAGGCACCGCGCCATGTTCGCTGTCCAGCGGCAGGAAACGAATAGCATAACGCGTCTTATGGCCGGAAATCTGCGGATAAAGCTGCGGCGCCAGATGGAGGCGCAGGCGCAGCAGATCCGCCCCTTCGGCGTTGTCCTGGAAAAAACCGTTCAGGCTGATTTGATTGCGGAACGGCCCGGATTGGCGGATCAGATCCAACACCATGATCAGCGCCTGGTTCAGCGGATCCAGCGACTGCAGCCAGGCGGCGACGTCGGCATCGCGATCTTGCTGCGGCGCGTGCATCCACATGTGCAGGGTCGGCAGATCGAAGCTGCAGCAACCGCCAGGAATGTTCAGCCGCTGACGCACCAGGCCGATCAGCCGATCTTCGCGCAGCGCCTGGCCGAGGCGCGGCGCCGCCATCAGCGCCGATGAGCGCGACTTCAGCTGGCCGCGCAGCTGGTCGATCAGCGCCATATCCACGCCCGGCACATCGGCCCAGGCCAACAGTTTCTGCTGCTGGCGCTCCAGCTCTTTGAGCAGTTCGGTGCGCACTTCGCCGCGCTCCAGCACGTCCAGCAAGTCGGAAACGGTGCGAAAGAAGGTGAGGGCGATGGCGGTTTCACTCAGGGCGCGTTGGCCGTGCAGCTGTTGCAGCAGGAATTCGATGCGCAGCCAGGTGCGCATCTTCTCGTTCAGCGGGTGTTCAAAGAGAACGGTTGGGGAAACATCACTCATGCAGTTTAATCCTGTTGGGGCGCTGTTGCCGCCAGTTCAAGGTAGCGACGATGCAGAGCGGCGACCTGTGGCTCTATCCCCTGAGCGGCGCCGCTGTTGTCAATAATGTCATCCGCCACGGCGAGGCGCTGCTGGCGCGTGGCCTGGGCGGCGAGAATGCTCTGCGCTTGCTCACGGCTTACGCCGTCGCGCGCGATGGTGCGAGCCAGCTGGGTTTCGGCGTCGACGTCGATCACCAGCACCCGATCGGCGCGATCCTGCAGGCGGTTTTCCACCAGCAGCGGCACCACCCACAGCGCGTACGGGCTGGTGGCCTGCGCCAGTTGGCGCTGGGTTTCTCGGTGTATCAGCGGGTGCAGCAGCTGGTTCAGCCAGGTTTTGTCATCGGGATGGCTGAAGATGCGCTGACGCAGCGCAGCGCGATCCAACGCACCGTCCGGCAGCAACATTTCATTACCAAATCGTTCGGCGATCGCGGCCAAGGCAGGGGTGCCCGGCTCGACGACCTGACGGGCGATCACGTCGGCATCGACAAGGGTTGCGCCGTGGCGCGCAAAGGCGTTCGCGACGGTCGTCTTGCCGCTGCCTATGCCCCCGGTCAACGCAACAATGTAGGCCATGGTGTTAGGTGCATCCGATGTTCATAAAAAAATAATAGTCGAATCATAAAGCGATCGCGCAGAAGTGCAAGTCGGCAGGCGGCGCTTGCGCATCGGCACCGATTGGGTGGCGAGAAAAAACGCAGCGGCACGGCAAAAATGAGCGGGCAATCACACTGCGATTATGCAGGTAAATTTGTCGGATTGTAGCGTAAATAAAGGCGAATTCGCAGTCTTGTTCGGCGATTATTAGCGCGTATTATAACGTCACTGGAACTGGCATTAATCTCGCCGCCGTCTTTTTGCGCCACTGGAAAGCCGTCGGGTAGAGGTTCGAATATCCTCCTTGCGATCCGTCGCCATTAACCAGGAAATCATAAGTCATGCGTATTGAAGAAGATTTGAAGTTGGGCTTTAAAGACGTGTTGATCCGCCCTAAGCGTTCCACGCTGAAAAGCCGCTCCGAGGTTGAACTGGAACGTCAGTTTACCTTCAAGCATTCAGGTTGCAGCTGGTCCGGCGTGCCGATTATCGCAGCCAACATGGACACGGTGGGCACCTTCCGCATGGCCGAGGCCCTGGCTTCTTTCGACGTTCTCACCGCCGTACACAAACATTACAGCGTCGAGCAATGGGCTGACTTCGTGCAGCGCATGCCGGAATCGGTGCTGCGCCATGTGATGGTGTCCACCGGCACCTCCGAAGCCGACTTCGCCAAAATGCAGCAAATCCTGGCGCTGTCTCCGGCGCTGAAATTCATCTGTATCGACGTGGCCAACGGCTATTCAGAGCATTTTGTCGCCTTCCTGCAGAAAGCGCGCGAAGCCTGCCCGAACCACGTCATCTGCGCCGGCAACGTGGTAACCGGCGAGATGGTGGAAGAGTTGATCCTCTCCGGCGCCGACATCGTTAAAGTCGGCATCGGCCCGGGGTCGGTATGCACCACCCGCGTGAAGACCGGCGTGGGCTATCCGCAGCTGTCGGCGGTGATCGAATGCGCCGACGCGGCCCATGGGCTGGGCGGCCAAATCGTCAGCGACGGCGGCTGCTCGGTGCCGGGCGATGTCGCCAAAGCCTTCGGCGGCGGTGCGGACTTCGTGATGCTGGGCGGCATGCTGGCCGGCCACGACGAGTGCGAAGGCACCGTGGTGGAAGAGAACGGCGAGAAGTTCATGCTGTTCTACGGCATGAGCTCTGAGTCGGCGATGAAGCGCCACGTCGGCGGCGTAGCAGAGTATCGCGCGGCCGAAGGCAAAACCGTCAAGCTGCCGCTGCGCGGCGAGGTGGAGTTTACCGTGCGTGATATCCTCGGCGGCTTGCGTTCCGCCTGCACCTACGTCGGCGCCGAGCGTCTGAAAGAGCTGACCAAGCGCACCACCTTTATCCGTGTGGCGGAGCAGGAAAACCGCGTCTTCGGCAGCAAATAAGCCGCAGCTTGCATTCGGGCGCCGCGCACCGCGGTGCCCGCTATCCTCTTCTTTATCCCAGCACGCTGCCCAGTTGAAAGATAGGCAGATACATGGCGATCACCAAAGCGCCGACAATCCCGCCCACCACCAGCATCAACAGCGGCTCCAGCGTTTGCGCCAGCGTATCGGCCAGCTCGTGCGTCTGCCGTTCATACCACTGCGCCAACTTATCCAGCAAGGCGTCCAGCGAACCGGACTCCTCGCCCACCCGCACCAGCTGCCGGCACAGTGGCGGAAACAGCGGTTGCAAACCCAGGGCCTGATGAAACGCTTCGCCTTCGGCGATCTGCCGTTGCACCTGCTCCAGCGCCTGCCGGTACAGCGGATGATCCGCCGCCAGCGCCGCCGCGTTCAAGCCTTCCACCAGCGTCAGCCCCGCGCGTTGGGTCATGGTCAGGATACGAAATGTTTGGCTCAGCGCGCCGCCGCTCACCAGCCGGGCAATCAGCGGCAGGCGCAGCAAGGCGGCCTGTTCGCGTTGGCGCCACGGAGGGCGCGGATGCAGCCAGCGGCAGTAGCCGAACAGCAACGCGCCGAGCAGCAGCGCCAAATAGGGGCCAACGGCGATCAGCAGCGCGGACAACCCCAATAATCCTTGGGTAAACCAGGGCAGCGGCGCATCGAACGACTGATAAACCTTGGCAAATTCCGGCAGCACCATCACCAGCATCAGCACGCTGACCAGTAGCGCCACCGCGCAGATGAAGAGGGGATACCGCAGCGCTTTGGTCACCTTGCGGCGCAGCAGCAACTGGGCCTCCTGTTGTTGCGCCAACTGCAGGCAGCAGCGATCGAGGTTGCCGGTCAGTTCGCCGATGGCGATCAGTTGGCGATAGATCAGTGGAAAAACGCTTGGTTGTGCGGCAAGGCTTTCGGAGAGTGGCTGCCCTTCGCGCACCTGGTCGGCCAGCTGGCGCAGCAGGCAGCGCCAGGCTGCCGAAGGATGCTCTGCTGCCAGCAACTGCAGCGTATTGACCAGCGGCAGCCCGGCCTGCAACAGGGTAGCGAGCTGGCGGGTGAAGTGGATTAAGGGTTCTCCGCGCCATTGGCCGGGCGTGACGCGTTTGCCGTGCCCGATCCGCCAAGGTTGCAGGCCTTGTTCGATCAGCAGCCGGCTCACCTGCCGTTTTTCCTCGCTCATCAGTTCGCCGCGGCGTAAGGTGCCCTGAGCGTCGAAAGCCTGCCACAGAAACAACCGGCGCGCTTTCATGGCGTGGTTACGCCGGGCTGGACGACGTCGATCACGCGGTACAGTTCTTCCAGCGAGGTCGTGCCTTCGGCGGCCAGCGCCAGACCCGCCTGCAGCAGCGAAAGCTGCCCCTGTTCGCGGGCGATATCCGCCAGCAGACTGGGAGCGGCGTTCGCCAGCAATGCCGCCTGAATTTCCGGCGTAATGGCCAACAGTTCATACACGCCGATGCGCCCATAATAGCCGCCGAAGCAGTGCTCGCAGCCGTCGGCGCGCCAGGCGAGCAACGGTTCCGCCCAGAGCGCGGTGGGAAAATGCGCCGGCTGGCTTTGCGGGTAGCGGCAGTGGCGACACAGCCTGCGCACCAGCCGCTGGGCGACGACCAGCTTCAGGCAGCCGGCGAGCAGGTAGCCGGGGATACCCATGTGCATCAGCCGCGTCAGGGTTTCAGCCGTGGAGTTGGTATGCAGCGTCGACAGCACCAGGTGGCCGGTTTGCGCGGCCTTGACCGCGATCTCGGCGGTTTCCGCATCGCGGATCTCGCCGATCATGATGACGTCCGGATCCTGGCGCAGCAGGGCACGCAGCACTCGGGTGAAGTTCAGCTCGGTTTTGGCGTTGATCTGGGTCTGATTGACGCCGAACAGCGGGATCTCGACCGGATCCTCGACGCTGCACAGGTTGCTTTGCGCATCATTCAACTGGCGCAGCCCGCTGTACAACGTTACCGTCTTGCCGCTGCCGGTCGGGCCGGTCACCAGGATCAAACCTTGCGGGCAGGCCAACGCTGCCGCGTAGCGCGCCAGATCCGTCCGGCTCATGCCCAGTTGATCCAGCGGTAGCTCTTGCTGCTCGCCCTGCTGAACGCGCAGCACCACCTTTTCGCCGTGCAACGTCGGCAGGGTGGCGATGCGCATGGCATAGCGCGCGCTGTCCAGCGTCAGGCTGAGCTGCCCGTCCTGAGGTTGACGGCGCTCGGCGATATCCAGTTGGCCGAGGATCTTCAGCCGGGCGATGAGGCGCGCAGCCAGCTGCGGCGGCGGTGAGGCAAGGGTTTGCAGCACGCCGTCGATGCGCAGGCGAATGCGAAAATGCTGCCGAAAGGGCTCAAAGTGAATGTCCGAGGCGCGGCGCTGAATGGCCAGGCGCAGCGTCTGGTTGATGAACTGTACCACCGGCGCATCGCCGTCGTCGGGGTAGGCGATGTCGGTCGTGTCCTCTTCGGCCGTCAACGGCGCCGGGAGCGGCTCGTGGTGCTGGTTCAGCGCCATCTCCAGCCTGGCCGCCGGCCATTGTTCCAAATGGATGCGCTTGCCGGTGGCGAAACGCAGTGCCGCCAGCAGCCCCTGCGGCGCTTCTTCGCTGAGCGCGACCGTCAGGGTGGTCGGGTCTTCGCTCAGCGCCAGCGCCTGATAGCGCCGGCACAGGGCGTGAACCTCTTCGCTGATTTGCGCGTTCATCGCCATTACTCCGCCGCGTTGTCGAAGCGGAAGACTTCCTGGCACACCTCAACCAACGTCGCGTTTTCGCTGCTGCACAGCCGGGTCCAGCGGGTCAGCCCATCGGCGTTCGACTTGGGGGTTAATGCCACCGCCAGGCCCTGTAGCGTTTGGCTGCCGGTCAGCGTGATCACGCCTTTGACGACTTTCACCCCGCTGACATAGCGCGACGTGCCGCCGGTGGGAATGCCTTTGCTGCCGGACTCGCAGCCGGCGGGCGCGCCTTCGTCCAGCACGCACAGCTCGACCGCCATTTTATACGGCGCCATGGTTTGCAGCATGTCGGTCATCGCCGCTTTCTGGATGTAGCGCTGGTAGGCGGGAATGCCGATGGCGCTGAGGATGGCGATGATGGCGATCACCACCATCAGTTCGATCAGGCTAAAGCCGCGTTGTGTTTCCATGCGTTGTTTCCTCCATAAGGGTGTGGAAAACAACGGTAGCGGTTTGCGCGGGGGAACGGCGAGCAGGTTTTACGCGTTTCTCGGCGTACTTCCATCAGTAATGATGTGGTTTGCAGCGGTGAAAAAAACGGTGCGAGGGGCTTCGCAAACTGCGGTAACGCCCCCGGCAGCGGCCGGGGGCGAGGGGATCATTTGAAGCGCATCGACAGATCGAGCGCGGTCACATGCTTGGTCAGCGCGCCGACCGAAATGTAATCCACGCCGGTTTCGGCGAAGGTGCGCAGCGTCTCGCGGGTGACATTGCCGGACACTTCCAGCTGGGCGCGGCCCTGGGTTTGGGCGACCGCCTGACGCATCATCTCTACGCTGAAGTTGTCCAGCATGATGATATCGGCGCCGGCATCCAGCGCCTGCTGCAGTTCATCGAGCGACTCGACTTCCACTTCCACCGGCACGTCGGCGTGCAGCCAGAAGGCTTTTTCCACCGCGTTCTTGATCGAGCCGGAGGCGATAATGTGGTTTTCCTTGATCAGGAAGGCATCGGACAGCCCCAGCCGGTGGTTGCTGCCGCCCCCGCACAGCACGGCGTATTTCAGCGCGGTGCGCAGGCCGGGTAAGGTCTTGCGGGTATCGAGCAGGCGAGTCCGGGTGCCTTCCAGCAGGGCCACATAGCGGCTGACCTCGGTCGCCACACCGGAGAGCGTCTGCACGAAGTTCAGCGCGGTGCGCTCGCCGGTCAGCATCACCCGCGCCGGGCCGCGCAGCCGGCAGAGCGGTTGGTTCGGCGTCAGACGGTCGCCGTCCGCCACCAGCCACTCCACCTGCACCTGATTGCCCAACTGAATAAAGACTTCGTTCAGCCAGCGACGGCCACAGAACACGCCGGCTTCGCGGGTGATGACGGTGGCTTCGGCCTGTTTGTCTGCCGGTAACAATTGCGCGGTAATATCGCGCCCGGCGTCGACTTCGCCCCCCAGGTCTTCGCGCAGCGCCTGGGCGACGGCATAGGGAATATCACTTTCAATTCGTTCAAGAAGCTCGGTGCGGCGACTGTCGGCACTGTAGCGGCGTGTCGGCATGGAAAACTCCGAAATGGACGGTTAGATCGTAGGGGAACATGCTACTCTGTTGCAGGAATAAGTACCACCGCAGAGAGGTGTCTGATGCAGTTGGAAAATGGCTGGATTGTTGGGGTGACGCGAGTGCTCTCGCCGCACTGCGATCGGCGCCCGGATGACGAGCCGCCCTCGCTGCTGGTCATCCACAACATCAGCTTGCCGCCCGGCGAGTTCGGTGGCCCCTATATCGACCAGCTGTTCACCGGCACGCTCGACCCTGCGCAGCACCCTTATTTCGCCGAGATCCATCAGCTGCGGGTGTCGGCGCATTGCCTGATTCGCCGCGGCGGAGAGATGGTGCAGTATGTGCCTTTCGACCAGCGTGCCTGGCACGCGGGCGTTTCCCTGTATCAGGGACGTGAGCGGTGCAACGATTTCTCCATCGGCATCGAGCTGGAAGGCACTGACCAGTTACCCTACACCGAAGCGCAATATCGCACGCTGCAGGCGGTCACCGTGCTGCTGGCCGAACGTTATCCGCCGCTGGCGGCCAATATCGCCGGGCATTGCGATATCGCCCCCGGCCGCAAGACCGATCCCGGGCCGGCGTTCGATTGGGATCGCTATCTGGCATCTCTGGAACAACGCGGCGCGCCCGCCGACGCTATGCTTGAGACAAGAAAAAGGGAGAGGAATCGCTAATGACGCTGTTTACGCTGTTGCTGGTTTTGGCCTGGGAGCGCCTGTTCAAGCTGGGAGAACACTGGCAGCTGGATCATCGCCTCGAAGTGGTATTTCAGCGGCTGCATCGGGTTTCGCTGGCACAGACGCTGGCGATGACCGCCGCCTGGATGGTGATCGTCTGGGGCGTTCTGTGGTTGTCGCACGGGCTGTTCTTCGGCGTGGTGACGCTGCTGCTGTGGATCGTCATCGATCTGCTGTGCGTCGGCGCCGGCATCAAGCGGAAACACTACCGCGCCTACCTGAAAGCGGCGCGGCAGGGGGATATCCACGCCAGCGATCAGATGGCGGAAGAGCTGGCGTTGATCCACGGCTTGCCGGTGGACTGCAGCGAAGAGCTGCGCCTGCGCGAGCTGCAAAACGCGCTGCTGTGGATTAACTTCCGTTATTACCTGGCGCCGCTGTTCTGGTTTGTGGTCTTTGGGCCGTACGGGCCGATCGCGCTGGCGGGGTATGCCTTTCTGCGCGCCTATCAAACCTGGCTGGCGCGCCACAATACGCCGCTGGAGCGTTCGCAATCGGGCATCGATCACCTGCTGAACTGGCTGGACTGGATCCCGGTGCGTTTGGCTGGAGTGGCCTACGCGCTGTTTGGCCACGGTGAACGCGCGTTGCCGGCCTGGTTCGCCTCGCTCGGGGATCGGCATTCGTCGTCGTATCAGGTGCTGACGCGGTTGGCCCAGTTCTCGCTGGCGCGCGATCCGCATATGGATCCGGTGCAAACGCCGCGGGCGGCGGTGACGCTGGCGCGCAAGGTGACGATGATCATCGTGGTGGTGGTGGCGCTGTTGACCATTTACGGCACGCTGCTTTAAGCCGCAGAGAAAAAAAACGGGCGCCGAGGCGCCCGTTTTTTTTTGGCCATTCGGCCGGGATTACAGCTTGGCGAAGCAGCGACGCGCGGCGTCGATGGTGCGCTGGATGTCTTCCTTGCTGTGCGCCACGGACATGAAGCCCGCTTCGAAGGCGGACGGCGCCAGATACACCCCTTCTTCCAGCATCAGGTGGAAGAAGCGCTTGAAGCGTTCCACGTCGCACTGCATCACGTCCTGGTAGCAGGTGACCGCCGGCGCGTCGGTGAAGAACAGGCCGAACATGCCGCCGACGTTGTTGACCACCAGCGGAATATTCTCCTCCTGCGCCGCATGCAGTAGGCCTGCGGCCAGCATCTCGGTCAGTTCGGTCAGCGTCTGGTGCACGCCGACCTGTGAGACTTCGGTCAAACAAGCGTAGCCCGCCGCCATGGCGATCGGGTTGCCGGACAGGGTGCCGGCCTGGTAGACCGGGCCGGTCGGCGCCAGCGCGTCCATTACTTCGCGACGGCCGCCGAAGGCGCCCACCGGCATGCCGCCGCCGATGATTTTGCCGAGGCAGGTCAGATCCGGCTCAACGCCGTAATAGGATTGCGCGCCGGCCAGCGCGACGCGGAAGCCGGTCATCACTTCGTCGATGATCAAGAGCGCGCCGTACTTGTCGCACAGGGCGCGCAGGCCCGGCAGGAATTCCGGCAGCGGCGGCACGCAGTTCATGTTGCCGGCGACCGGCTCGACGATGATACAGGCGATTTCGGACGGGTACTGTTCGAAGGCGGCGCGCACCGAATCCAGATCGTTATAGGTGCAGGTCAGAGTGTGCTTGGCGAAGTCGGCCGGCACGCCCGGTGAGTTCGGCTGGCCGAGGGTCAGCGCGCCGGAGCCGGCTTTCACCAGCAGGCAGTCGGCGTGGCCGTGATAGCAGCCTTCGAACTTGATGATTTTATCGCGGTTGGTGTAGCCGCGCGCCAGGCGGATGGCGCTCATGGTGGCTTCGGTGCCCGAGTTCACCATGCGCACCATATCCATCGTCGGTACCAGCTCAGTGACCAGCTGCGCCATTTTGACTTCCATCTCGGTCGGCGCGCCGAAGCTCAGGCCGCGCTGCGCCGCTTCGATTACCGCGTCGCGGATCGCCGGGTGGTTATGCCCCAGCACCATCGGCCCCCAGGAACCGACATAGTCGATATAGGCCTTGCCGTCGGCATCGAACAGGTAAGCCCCGTCTGCCCGCTCGATAAACAGCGGCACACCGCCCACGCCGGTGAATGCACGCACCGGAGAGTTTACCCCGCCGGGGATCAACTGTTGCGCCTGGGCGTACAGACTTTCGGACTTGCTGTGTAGGCTCATAAATCGGCTCCTGGATTCTCTTTTGAATGATTTGACCGCGCTATTCTAGAGGAGAGCGCCGCGTTATGAAACGATCACAGTCAGATACCATTAACGGCAGCGTCCGCCGCCAGGTTGGGGTAGAATTATCGCTCTGCCTATTTGTATTACAAATTACCTGACGAATCACTCGCGATGACAGAATCACAATCACAGCCCGTCGGGACGTTGAGCCCGCGTCTGCGCCGCAGCGATGCGGTGCGTCAGTTTATTCGCCGCGATAAAACCCCGGTGGCGATCCTGGTGATGGCCGCGCTGGTGGGGGCGCTGGCCGGTTTGCTCGGCGTGGCCTTCGATAAAGCGGTGGAGTGGGTGCAGCAGCAGCGGCTGGCTTCGCTGGCGCAGGTCGCCGACTCCTGGCTTCTGGTGTGGCCCCTGGCGTTTATCCTGTCCGCCGCGCTGGCGGCGCTGGGCTATTACCTGGTGCGGCGCTTTGCGCCTGAGGCGGGCGGCTCGGGCATTCCGGAAATCGAAGGCGCGCTGGAAGAGCTGCGGCCGGTACGCTGGTGGCGCGTGATCCCGGTGAAATTCATCGGCGGCATGGGCACGCTGGGGGCGGGCATGGTGCTGGGGCGTGAAGGGCCCACGGTGCAGATGGGCGGCAACGTCGGGCGCATGGTATTGGACGTGCTGCGCATTCGCGGCGCCGAGGCGCGTCATACGCTGCTGGCGACCGGGGCCGCCGCCGGGTTGTCCGCCGCGTTCAACGCGCCGCTGGCCGGCATCTTGTTCATCATCGAAGAGATGCGGCCGCAGTTCCGCTACAACCTGATCTCGATTAAAGCGGTGTTTATCGGCGTGATCATGTCGAGCGTGGTGTTCCAGCTGTTTAACGGCCAGGGGGCGGTGATCGCGGTCGACAAACTTTCTTCGGCGCCCATCAATACCCTGTGGCTCTATCTGGTGTTGGGGGCAATCTTCGGCGCGGTGGGCGTGGGTTTCAACGCGCTGATCTTCCGCACCCAGGACATGTTCGCGCGCCTGCACGGCGGCAGAATGCGCAATGTCTTGCTGATGGGCGGGCTGCTCGGCGGCGTGTGCGGCATTCTGGGGCTGATCCAGCCGGAGGCAGCGGGCGGCGGCTTTGGGCTGATCCCGATCGCCGCGGCGGGCAACTACAGCGTCGGCATGTTGATGTTTATCTTTATCACCCGCATCTTCACCACGCTGCTGTGTTTCGGTTCCGGCGCGCCGGGCGGCATCTTCGCGCCGATGCTGGCGTTGGGCACGCTGTTCGGCACCGCCTTCGGGCTGGCGGGGGCGCATCTGTTCCCGCAGTACGGCATTGAGGCGGGCACCTTCGCCATCGCCGGCATGGGGGCGCTGTTCGCCGCCACGGTGCGCGCCCCGCTGACCGGCATCGTGCTGGTGCTGGAAATGACCGACAACTACCAACTTATTTTACCGATGATCATCACCTGCCTCGGCGCCACGGTGGTGGCGCAGCTGCTCGGCGGCAAGCCGCTGTATTCGTCGATCCTGGCCCGCACGCTGCAAAAGCAGGAGGCGCAGCTGGCGCGGGAGGCGGCGCAGAAAACAAGTAAGGAAAATACAACAAATGCGGTGAATACTTGAACGCAACACTCAGGTATCGGATAATCGTTAATATTAATCAGGCAGCCATAGTCGCGATCTGATGCTGAACAATGTTGGGAGTAAAGAGTATGAGTGATCAAACGGCACTGCCCCTGCAATTTACCGAGGCAGCAGCAAACAAGGTGAAGTTCCTGATTGCTGACGAAGAAAACCCGAACCTGAAGTTGCGGGTTTATATTACCGGCGGCGGCTGCAGCGGATTCCAGTACGGCTTCACTTTTGACGACAAGGTCAACGATGGCGACATGACCATCGAGAAGCAGGGCGTGGCGCTGGTGGTCGATCCGATGAGCCTGCAGTACCTGGTCGGCGGTTCGGTGGACTACACCGAAGGGCTGGAAGGATCGCGCTTTGTGGTGACCAACCCGAATGCCAAAACCACCTGCGGTTGCGGTTCGTCGTTCAGCATCTGAGTTTGCCTGCCAGAATATCAACCCGCTCGCCTTACGGCCGGCGGGTTTTTTTATGCCTACCCTTCCACGAGGATCACTGCCGTGCCGTTCTCCTGCGCCGGCCGGCCGGCCGGCCGTGAGTGATGTGCGGCGGCTCAGCGTTCGAGAATAAAGGCGGGCAGCTTGAGGTGCCAGCGGATGGCCGCCAGCCGAATGGCCAGCGTGATGACCATACCCAGCATCATGGCCTGTTGTAGCGGCATGTTGAAGGTGTAAAACGCCGTGGCGTGCGCGATGCCGCCGATGATGCAGGCGGTGGCGTAAATTTCGGTGCGCAGGATCATCGGGATCTCGCGTGCCAGCACGTCGCGGATAATGCCGCCGCCGACGCCGGTAATCACCCCCATGCAGATCGCCACCAGCGGGCCGGTGCCGGCCGCGAAAGCCTTGTTGACGCCGATGCCGACGAACACCGCCAGCCCGACGGCGTCGAGCACCGGAAGCACCCATTTCGGCAGGCGGCGCGGCTGGCGCACCAGCAGCAGCGTCAAGACGCAGGTGATCATTGCCACCACCAGATCGGTGGGATCCTTGACCCAGAACACCGGGCCGTTGGCCAGCGCCATATCGCGGATGGTGCCGCCGCCGACCGCGGTAACCACGCCCAACACCAACACGCCAAACGGATCCATGCGCAGCTTGCCGGCCAGCAGCACGCCGGAGACGGCGAACACCGCCGTACCGAGAATATCCAGCCAGAACACCAGCATCAGCGGATCTCCGCCAGCTGGCGGCACAGCTGCTGCGCCGCCAACAGTAGGCGCGGCCCGCCGCGATTGAACCAGTCTTCGTTCAGCGCGATCACCGGCACCTGCAGCTGCGGCGCCCAGAAGGCTTTCACATTGGCGGCCTCTTTCGCGCCGCCGGTGATGACGATGGCCTGCGGCTGACGCGCCAGTACCTGCTCGCGGCTGATCTGCGGCCAAGGGGTGCGGCTGTCGGCGAAGACGTTCTGCCCGCCGCACAGCGCCAGCACCTGGCTTTGCAGCGTGGCGCCGGAGCTGGTGAACAGCGGCTGGGTGCCGAACTGCAGCAACACACGGCGTGGCACGTTAGTGGCGTACTGTTGCTTGAGAGCGGCGAACTGGCGGCGAAGGCCTTCTGCGGCCTGATGCGCCTGGTCCGGGTGCGGGCTGTAGCGCGCCAGCTTGTCCAGCAAGCCGACGATCCCTTCGAGATTGTCGGCGTCCGCATAGAAGATCGGGATGCCGAACGCGGCGAGCTGATCCAACGCGCGTTGCGGATTGCCGCCGCGCCAGGCGAGGATCAGATCCGGCTTGAGCGCCAGCACCCGCTCCAGATTGATGCCCTGCCAGGAGGCCACCTGCTCCAGCCTGGCGGCCTGCGGCGGGTAATCGGAATAGGCGCTCGCCGCCACCAGCACATCGCCCATGCCGGCGGCATAGGCGAGTTCGGTGGCGTTGGGCGCCAGGCTGATCACCCGCTGCGCGGCGCCGGCCGGCAGAGCCAGCCAGAGCGCCAACAGGCAGAACATCGAGGTGAAGCGCAGTCTCACATCAACCGCGCTTGGCCAGGGTTTGCAGCATGGCGTTGACCATCAGCGTGGACTGCTTGGCCGCTACCACCAGGAACTCGTCAAAGCTCATGTGCGATTCGCTGTCGGCGACGTCGGAAATGGCGCGCACCACCACGAACGGCGTGCCGAACAGATGGCAGACGTGGGCGATCGCCGCGGCTTCCATTTCCACGGCGGCGACGCTCGGGAAGGTGGCGCGGATGCGCGCCAGCGGTTCGGCGCCGTTGATGAAGGCGTCACCGCTGCAGATCAGGCCGCGCACCGCGTGCAGATCCAGCTGTTTGATGCAGCTTTCCGCCAGCGCGATCAGCGCGTCGTCGGCGACGAACGCCGCCGGGCAGCCGGCCATCTGGCCCGGCTCGTAGCCGAAGGCGGTGACGTCGGCGTCGTGGTAGCGCACTTCTTCCGACACCACGATATCGCCCACGCGCAGCGTGCTGGCCAGGCCGCCGGCGGAGCCGGTATTGATCACCACGTCCGGGCTGCAGTGCTCCAGCAGCAGGGTGGTGCCCATGGCCGCAGAGACTTTGCCGATGCCGGATTTCAGCAGGGCCACGTCAACGCCGCCGATCTGGCCGGTGTAGATTTCGCAGCCCGCGCGCTGGATGGTTTGACGGTTTTCGATTTGATCGCGCAGCAGGGTGACTTCCTGCTCCATTGCGCCGATGATGCCTACTTTCATAAATAACACTCGCTGATTGGCCGTGAGAATTGCGGCATAGTCTATCATGGCTGTGTAAGAGAGATAATGCGTTGCATCCGCCGCCGGGAATTGTTATCACGGGGGCAGGGCGCAACGGCGGAGAAACAGATGTCCGGGATCGACTTCAAGCAAAAAATCAGCTTCCAACGGCCTTTCAGCAAACCGATCGAGGCCGAGGAAGAGTACGACATCGTGCGGCAGTTCGAGAGCGATCGCGGGCGCATCGTCAACTCGGCCGCCATTCGCCGTTTGCAGCAAAAAACCCAGGTGTTTCCTCTGGAGCGCAACGCGGCGGTGCGCAGCCGCCTGACGCACTCGATGGAGGTGCAGCAGGTCGGGCGCCATATCGCCAAAGAGATCCTCAACCGCTTCAAACAGGCGGGTAAGATCGATGAATTCGGCCTGACCCGGCTGCTCGATCCGTTTGAGAGCATCGTGGAAATGGCCTGTCTGATGCACGATATCGGCAATCCGCCGTTCGGTCACTTCGGCGAGTCGGCGATCAATGACTGGTTTGCCCAGCGGCTCGATCCCACCAGCTGCGGCAGCGAGCCGGGCAGTCACGATCGCTGCCAGGTCGCGGCGCTGCGCCTGCATGAAGGGGAGAGCGATCTGAACCGGCTGCGCAGCCGGATCCGTCAGGATCTCAGCCACTTCGAGGGCAACGCCCAGGCGATCCGCATGGTGTATAGCCTGCTGAAACTCAATCTGACCTACGCGCAGGTCGGCTGCATTTTGAAATACACCCGCCCGGCTTATTGGGCGGGCGACATCCCCGCCAGCCACAGCTATTTGATGAAAAAGCCCGGCTACTATCTGGCGGAAGAGGCCTTCGTCGATCGGCTGCGGCGTGAGCTGCATATGGGCGAGTTCGATCGTTTCCCGCTGACCTACATTATGGAGGCCGCCGATGATATCTCTTACTGCGTGGCCGATCTGGAAGACGCGGTGGAGAAGAGCATTTTCACCGTCGAGCAGCTGTATCAGCACCTGATTCAGGAGTGGGGCGAGGTGGCGCCGGGCGATCTGTTCGACAAGACCGTCGCCAGCGCGTTTCGCAAGATCGATCGCGGTGGCGCGCGGCGCAGCGCGGAAGATCAGTTCTTCATGTATCTGCGGGTGTTTACCGTGGCGCGGCTGGTGCCGCACGCGGCGCAGCGCTTTATCGACAATCTGGACGCGGTTTATCAGGGCAGCTTCAATCAGGCGCTGCTGGAGGATTCCAGCCCGGCCTACCGGCTGCTGAAAATATTTAAAAATGTGGCGTTCAAGCATGTGTTCAACCACCCGGAGGTCGAACAGCTCGAGCTGCAAGGCTACCGGGTGATCAGCGGCCTGCTGGACATTTACAGCCCGCTGTTGGCGATGTCGCTGGCGGACTTCAGCCTGCTGGTGCGTGAGGACAGCCACCGCGCTTACCCGATCGAAACGCGCCTGTTCCACAAGCTGTCCACCAAGCATCGGCTGGCGTATGCGGAGGCGGTAGAAGGGCTGCAGCATTTATCGCCGGAGCAGCAAGCCATTCGGGAATATTATTTCCGCGCGCGTTTATTGCAGGACTATATCAGCGGAATGACCGACCTTTATGCCTATGATGAATATCGTCGATTAATGGCGGCGGAATAATTAAGCTGAGGAATAATTATCAGCAATTCCAACCGGTTGGCTGTCTTGATTTTTGTAAAGACGGACAATATTTGTTTACTATTGCCAATCATCTGTGCCGGAACTTCAGGCTATTAATTAACTCTGAATAAGCACGCAAGACGGCCATTCTTTTTTGAACGACTTTATAAGAGACACACAGATGAAAAAAACCGCATTAGTTCTGAGCGCATTGGCATTCAGCATCGGCATGGCGATGGGCCCGGTGACGGCCAGCGCCGCTGAAACCGCCTCTTCCAGCACCCAGCAGTTGCCGAGCCTGGCGCC
>NZ_JALBYS010000035.1:0-62850 GCF_022678525.1 Serratia sp. PGPR-27
CCTCCGACCGCTCGGTTCGTAGCCGAGTACTCTATCCAGCTGAGCTACGGATGCACAGGAATTCTTTTTTGATACCGTATGGTACGTTGTTACTACCCCACCATACTGCAAAATATGGTGCATCCGGGAGGATTCGAACCTCCGACCGCTCGGTTCGTAGCCGAGTACTCTATCCAGCTGAGCTACGGATGCAAATGGCGGTGAGGCGGGGATTCGAACCCCGGATGCAGCTTTTGACCGCATACTCCCTTAGCAGGGGAGCGCCTTCAGCCTCTCGGCCACCTCACCATACGCTTCTTTCGAATTGTGCCTAACTTGCTTTGGAGAAGCTCATCGGCACTGCGTGGCGCACATATTACTTTCTCCGACTTTTAAGTCAAACAATTTTTCCCAACTCATGCGCGTTTGCACAATTCGCACCCAACATGGGCGATTTCACGGCAAAAAGGGCGTTTAATCAACAGGCAACCGCAACGTCTGCAGCAATAAAGCAGGAAACTCACCGGGAAAATAATCACGAAAAAGAGAGGGGAGAACGAAAGAAGTGGGTAAAACGATGCAGTAGCGTCTCGTCTGGCAACGAGACGCTGCTTCGGAATCAGTAAGTCGTCTGCTGAGACTTCTCTGCCTGAATGCGCTGATAGATTTCTTCACGGTGAACTGAAACCTCTTTGGGGGCGTTCACACCAATACGCACCTGGTTGCCTTTTACCCCTAGCACAGTGACCGTAACCTCATCGCCAATCATGAGGGTTTCACCAACTCGACGAGTCAGAATTAACATTCTTTGCTCCTTGAAAGATTAAAAGAGTCGGGTCTCTCAGTTTCCCCGTCATTATCCATCATATGTGGTGAAAACGTAAGCCGCGCAATCCACAATAAGTGTAAGCAGACTTGGTCCCACCTCAGATAATGGTAAGTTTAGCCGACCAGAAAAACTTTGTTCCCGCAATTGTAACTAAATTGTGTTAGCACAGTATGAAAACGCCATAATCAACAAAGTATTATGGCGTTTGTCCGTGCTATTTATTTATGTTCACAGCTTTGAGGCCACCCAGGCTTCTACGCTGTTTAACGCCGCTGGCAGAGCGTTGATATCCGTCCCCCCCGCCATCGCCATATCCGGGCGACCACCGCCCTTGCCGCCGACCTGCTGCGCCACGTTGCCGATCAACTCGCCGGCTTTCACGCGGTCAGTCAGATCCTTGGTCACGCCCGCGACCAGGCTGACTTTGTCATCAGCCGTCGTCGCCAACACGATAATGGCCGAACCCAATTGATTTTTCAGGTCATCCACCATGGTGCGCAGCATTTTGGCTTCGACATTGTCCAACTGGCTGACCAACAGCTTCACGCCGTTAACCAGTTTCGCCTGGCTGGACAGCGACGCGCTTTCCTGCGCCGCCTGCTGATCTTTCAGTTGCTGCAGTTCTTTTTCCAGCGCGCGGGTGCGATCGAGCACCGAGCGCACTTTATCGGTCAGGTTGTTGCTGTCGCCCTTCACCAACTGCGCAACGTCTTGCAACAAATCGCTTTGCTGGTGCAGCGTGGCGATAGCGCCTGCGCCGGTCACCGCTTCAATACGGCGGATGCCCGCCGCGGTGCCCGACTCGCTCAAAATGCGGAACAGGCCGATATCGCCGGTGCGGCTGGCGTGGGTGCCGCCGCACAGCTCGGTGGAGAAGTCGCCCATGGTCAGCACGCGCACGTTGTCGTCGTACTTCTCACCGAACAGCGCCATTGCGCCCTTCTCTTTGGCGTCTTCCAACGCCATCAGCTCGGTCTGCACCGGCAGGTTACGACGCACCTGCTGGTTCACCAGATCTTCCACCGCGCGGATTTGTTCCGGCTTCATCGCTTCGAAGTGCGAGAAGTCGAAACGCAGGTATTTGTCGTTAACCAGCGAGCCTTTCTGCGCAACGTGATCGCCCAGCGTTTGGCGCAGCGCAGCGTGCAGCAGGTGAGTCGCGGAGTGGTTCAGGCGGATGCTGTTGCGGCGCTCGGCGTCGATCTGCGCATCCACGCGATCGTTCAGCTTCAGCGAGCCCTGCGCCAGTTTGCCTTGGTGGCCGATAGCCTGACCGTATTTCTGGGTGTCATTGACCACAAACTCGGCGCCGGCGGCTTTCAGCACGCCTTTATCGCCGACCTGGCCGCCGGATTCACCGTAGAACGGCGTCTCGTCCAGCACCACCACCGCCTCTTCGCCGGCGTTGATCTGCTCGACCGGCTGGCCGTCACGGAACAACGCGATCACCGTCGCCTGCTGCTCGTCGTGATCGTAGCCACTGAACTGGCTGCTGCCATCCACGCGGATCAGGCTGTTGTAGTCGGCGCCGAAGCCGCTGGACTCACGCGCGCGGCGGCGCTGCGCTTCCATCGCTTCTTCAAAGCCCGCTTCGTCGACTTTCAGACCGCGCTCGCGGCAGACGTCAGCGGTCAGATCGACCGGGAAACCGTAGGTATCGTACAGACGGAAAGCGGTTTCGCCGTCCAGAGTATCGCCCTGCAGCTTGGCCAGCTCTTCGTCCAACAACGCCAGACCACGCTCCAGCGTGCGGGCAAACTGCTCCTCTTCGGTTTTCAGCACCTGCTCCACCAGCGATTGCTGGCGTTTCAGCTCGTCGGCCGCCGGGCCCATCACTTCGATCAGTGGCGCTACCAGCTTGTAGAAGAAGGTATCTTTCGCGCCCAGCATGTTGCCATGACGGATCGCGCGGCGAATGATACGACGCAGCACGTAGCCGCGGTTTTCGTTAGACGGGATCACGCCGTCAGACACCAGGAAGGCGCAGGAACGAATGTGGTCGGCGATAACGCGCAGGGATTTGTTATCCAGATCGGTCGCGCCGGTCACTTTCGCTACGGCGGCGATCAGGGTACGGAACAGGTCGATCTCATAGTTGGAGTTCACATGCTGCAACACCGCCGCGATGCGCTCCAGACCCATGCCGGTATCCACCGAAGGTTTCGGCAGCGGCAGCATGGTGCCGTCGGACTGACGGTTGAACTGCATGAAAACGATGTTCCAGATCTCGATGTAGCGGTCGCCGTCTTCTTCCGGGCTGCCCGGAGGGCCGCCCCAGATGTGATCGCCGTGATCGTAGAAAATCTCGGTGCACGGGCCGCATGGGCCGGTATCACCCATCTGCCAGAAGTTATCTGAAGCGAAAGGCGCGCCCTTGTTATCGCCGATGCGGATAATGCGCTCGGCCGGTACGCCGATTTGCTTCTGCCAGATGTCGAATGCTTCGTCATCGGTTTCATACACGGTGACCCACAGTCTCTCTTTCGGCAGGTTGAACCAGTTTTCACCGGTCAGCAGTTCCCACGCGTAGCTGATCGCGTCGTGCTTGAAGTAATCGCCGAAGCTGAAGTTACCCAGCATTTCAAAGAAGGTGTGGTGACGAGCGGTATAACCGACGTTTTCCAGGTCGTTATGCTTGCCGCCTGCGCGCACGCAGCGCTGCGAGGTGGTGGCGCGGGAATAGGCGCGTTTGTCGAGCCCCAGGAAAACATCCTTAAATTGGTTCATGCCGGCATTGGTAAACAGCAATGTCGGATCATTGTTAGGCACCAGGGAGCTGCTTGCTACAACCTGATGACCCTTACTATGAAAGAAATCGAGAAACGCTTGACGGATCTCAGCGGTGCTCTTGCTCATAATTTTCCTGGAAAGGCTAGAATAACGACACGTGAGCCGGTGGCGCGTCATCCCGACGATGACAACCAGCCCACGAACAAAAAGTGGGGATAAGATAAATTTTCTTCAGAGGGAAGTAAAACCCCGTGTGCGCTCATTGCGCAAAATCACGGTAAATTGACTGAATTTCTTCCTGGAAGAAACCGCGATAGAGCAGATAACGCTGCACTTTGGCTTTCTCTTTCCAGTCGGTTGGCAACGCATCGCCAAATTTTCGCTGCGCCACCTGTTTCGCCTGTTCGCACCAGTCGATATCGCATTCCGCCAACGCGTCCTGCACCAGCGCTTTATCCACGCCCTTTTGCATCAGTTCGCTGCGGATACGCTGCGCGCCATAACCCTTGCGGCTGCGGCTACCGATGTAGCTGTGTGCGAAACGCTTATCATCCAGCCAGTTGTGCTGGTAACAGTAGGCGATAACCTGATCGATCAGCGCAGGATCCACCGGCTCTTCAGCTACCGGCGGCGGCGATGTCGGCGCATGCGGCCCCTTACCGCCAAACCGGGCTTTCGCCACAAACGGCTGCGCCGCAAGTTTGCGGCGCAGTTCAGCTTCACTATGATCGCGTTGCGACAGCAGGCGCATGGCGCGGCTTAGCAAGTCATTCATCATTCAAGCCTGAATTCAGAGGATATGCGCCACATAAACGGCGGCGCACATCTTCAGCGATTAGAACTGCTCGCTGGTTTCCGCTTCGTCATCTTCGAAGTCGTCACCGGAAGCAGCCACCAGCTCACCGCCGCTGTGCAGCAGCAGGTCGCGCAGCTTCTTGTCCAGCTCGGCGGCGATAGCCGGGTTTTCTTTCAGGAAGTTACAGGCGTTCGCCTTGCCCTGACCGATCTTCTCGCCGTTATAGCTGTACCAGGCGCCGGCTTTTTCGATCATCTTGTGCTTCACGCCCAGATCGACCAGTTCGCCGCGGCTGTTGATGCCTTCGCCGTACATGATTTGGAACTCAGCCTGTTTGAACGGCGCAGCGATTTTGTTCTTCACCACTTTCACGCGGGTTTCGCTGCCCACCACTTCGTCGCCTTCTTTGATGGCGCCGATGCGGCGGATATCCAGACGCACCGAAGCATAGAACTTCAGGGCGTTACCGCCGGTCGTGGTTTCCGGGTTGCCGAACATCACACCAATTTTCATACGGATCTGGTTGATGAAGATCAGCAGGGTATTGGCGTTTTTCAGGTTGCCGGCCAGTTTACGCATCGCCTGGCTCATCATGCGCGCCGCCAGGCCCATGTGCGAATCGCCGATTTCACCTTCGATTTCCGCCTTCGGCGTCAGCGCCGCCACGGAGTCGACGATGATGACATCAACCGCGCCGGAGCGGGTCAGCGCATCACAGATTTCCAGCGCCTGCTCGCCGGTATCCGGCTGGGAGCACAGCAGGTTGTCGATATCGACGCCCAGCTTTTTCGCATAGATAGGATCCAGCGCGTGTTCGGCGTCGATGAACGCACAGGTTTTGCCTTCGCGCTGCGCAGCGGCGATCACCTGCAGCGTCAAAGTGGTTTTACCGGACGATTCCGGGCCGTAGATTTCTACGATGCGGCCCATCGGCAGGCCGCCGGCGCCCAGGGCGATATCGAGTGACAGTGAGCCGGTGGAGATCGTTTCCACGTCCATGGAGCGGTCTTCACCCAGACGCATGATGGAGCCTTTGCCGAACTGTTTCTCAATCTGGCCCAGTGCCGCAGCTAACGCCTTTTGCTTGTTCTCATCAATAGCCATTTTTGCTCCTTCGTTTCGCAATGCCGGTGTTACCCCACACTGCCACTGAATGTATGTTGTGCAGGAAATGTCACTAATTATACTGTATGGTCATACAGTATCAAGCCTAATTTACAAAAATTCGTCGATGGCGGTTTGCAGCGCGAAAATCGTCGCCTGCAGCCGCACCGCATCGCGGTCGCCCTCGAATTGCATCTTGCGCGAAAGCCCCCGGCCATCGCTGCTGGCAAAGCCGAACCACACGGTGCCGACCGGCTTTTCCACGCTGCCGCCGTCCGGGCCGGCGATGCCGCTCACCGACAGCGCCAGATCGGCCTGCGCCGCCCGCAGCGCCCCTATCGCCATCTCGCGCACCACCTCTTCGCTGACCGCGCCGTGCGCCATCAACGTCGCTTCGCTCACCCCCAGCAGATCATGTTTCGCCGCATTGCTGTAGGTGACGAAACCGCGATCGAAATAGGCGGAGCTGCCGGCGATATCGGTGATGGCCTTGGCGATGCCGCCGCCGGTGCAGGATTCCGCGCAGGTGATCCAGCGGCCCTGCGCCTTCAGTTTTTCCCCCGCCAGCACGCTGAGCCGGCGCAGTTGGTTTTCACTCATAACCCCTCCCTCGCGAATTCAGGTATATGCGCCCGATAGTAGCATTTATCAAGGCGACGCGGCGGCCGGCGCGCAGAAATGCGCAGCGCCTCGCAGGAGGTGCGGTTTTAAGCGCCCGGCCAAGCTGCTAGTATCAAAAGAAGCGCCCCATTGAGCGGCGGCGCACCAGCACAAGGAACATCACGGAGGCGGCGCGCTGCGGCGGCGGCCTCAGGGCGCACCAGAAGAGATTAGGATGATAGCGTGAAAAAAACGTTGGGCGTATTCTTGCCGTTGTACACCACCACCCTGTTGCTGCTGTTGGGCTCAGGCCTGCTCACCACCTATGTCTCGCTGCGGCTGGCCTCCATCAACGTCAGCAGCGCGCTGATCGGCGCCATCATCGCCGCCAACTACATCGGGTTGGTGATCGGCGGCAAGGTCGGCCACTTTCTCATCGCCCGCGTCGGGCATATCCGCGCCTACGTGGCCTGCGCCGGCATCATCACCGCTGCGGTGCTGGGGCACGGTCTGACGGCGTTCATTCCCGCCTGGGTCGCGCTGCGTTTGGTGATCGGGCTGTGCATGATGTGCCAGTATATGGTGCTGGAAAGCTGGCTGAACGACCAGGCGGAATCCAACCAGCGCGGCATGGTGTTCGGCTTCTATATGGCGGCGACCTATCTCGGCATGTCGCTGGGCCAGGTAGTGCTGATGCTGCAAAGCAACCTGGGCATCACCACGCTGCTGGTGATCGCGCTGTGCTTCGCGCTTTGTCTGGTGCCCATCGCTCTCACCACCCGCACCAATGCGCGCCACATGTCGCCGGCCCCGATGGAGCTGCGTTACTTTGTCGGCGCCATTCCCAAGGTGCTGGCTACCACGCTGGTGATCGGCATGGTGGTGGGCTCGTTTTACGGCCTGGCGCCGGTCTACGCCAGCCTGCAATCCTTAACCACTCAGCAAACCGGCCTGTTCATGGCGCTGGCCATCTTCGCCGGGCTGGTGGCGCAGTTCCCGCTCAGTTGGCTGTCGGATCGCTATAATCGCCCGTTGCTGATGCGCCTCAACGCCATTTTTCTGATCGTGGCGGCGCTGCCGCTGGCGCTGCTGCCGCACATCGATTTCCCGCTGCTGCTGGCGGTCGGGTTCGTCGTCAGCATGTTGCAATTTACGCTCTACCCGTTGGCGGTGGCGCTGGCCAACGATCTGATCGAGCCGGAACGCCGCGTCTCGCTGGCCGCCTGTCTGCTGATGGCGTTCGGCGTCGGCGCCAGCATCGGGCCATTGGCGGTCGGCGCGCTGATCGAGCCGCTGGGCGGCAATATCCTGTACGCCTTTTTCGCCCTGTGCGGCGTGCTGCTGGCGGCCTTCAGCCGCACGGCGAAAGCGGAGGAACCGCAGTTGGCGCAGGACGCGCCGGTGCCGCACATTCCGCTGCCGGACAGCCTCACCAGCTCGCCGCTGTCGCCGGCGCTCAATCCGACCTTCGATGAACAGATCATTCACGACACCATGCCGCCGCCGGAAGCGGCGCCCGAGGTCGACGAGCCGCAGCCTGAAGCACAAGAGGCGGAGCCCTTGCCTCAGGGCGCCGATCCGGAAGAAGACACCGGCCTGAAAAAGGCGCACGCCATGCTGTAAACGGCGGCGTTACAGATCCTGGAAGGAGCCCAACAGAAAACCGCGTTCGGCGATCGCCGCTTTCAGCGTCGGCGCGGTCAACACATCCAGCTCGACGAGGCGCGGATGGCAGTATTGGCTCTGCAGGATCGTCGCGTCGAGGAACGCCGGGTGGCACATCATTTCCAATGATTCTGCGCCCTGCTCGTCGGCGCGCGCCAACCTTTGCAGGAACAACGTTTCGGAAATCGTCTCACCGTAGAATCCCGCGTCAAAAGCGTCAGTGCTATAGGGGGCATGCAGCGTGATGCCACGCCGTTTCGCCTCTTCGCGATCGAGACGCAGCGGCAGACCCTGCGCTTGCGCGAACGCCTCCACCAGCGGATAAATTTGCGGCTGCATATGCACATGGTGGTGGCTGTCGATATGCGTCGGCGGCCGGCCGAACAGCGTCACGAAGCGCGTGAACTGGCGCTGCAGCTCCTCGTGAATTTCGTCCAGCTGCAGCTCGCCGGCCTCGGCGCGGCGCCACAGCCATTTGCCCAGTTCGCCATGTTCGTTGACCAGCGAAGGCATGGCGCCCAGCGGCTTGCCATGGGTCAAAACGAAATGCAGCCCAATCGGCAACCCCGGATATTGCCGGCTGAGCGCCGCCGCGTGCTGCGCGCCGCCGCCGTTCACCATCGCCGTGGTGGAGGAAACGACGCCATGCTGATACGCCTCGATGACGCCATAGTTCTGCCCTTTGCTCAGGCCGAAATCATCGGCATTCACGATCAGTAGTTTTTCCATAGAGGCTCCCGCGGGATGGATTTTTGGCAAGGGAAGGCCGACCGCTCGGCGCGGCATTCCCCCTCGTTAAGGTAAAAATCAAATGATTAACCGACCGGCGCCCTGAAGCTCATCGGCATATCGGCGTTGATACTGATCGGGAGCGGCCCTAAAGAGGGCCGTAACACTTTTTTCGGTAGTTGCCTGGGGTCACGTCGGTGAGCCGCTTGAAGTTTTTAATGAACAAGCTGACGTCGCCATAGCCGGAATCGAAGGCGATGTCAGAGACCGAATAGTTGGTGACCTCCAGCTGCGTCTTGGCGAAGTTGATGCGGATCTCATTGATCACCTGCATCGGCGTCTTCTGGTAGTAGCGCCGCATCGCCCGGGTCAGGTACTCCTGGGTTTTCCCCGACAGCGCCACCATGTTCGCCAACGCCTTTTCGCCGAACATCGCCTTGTCATGCATGCCGGCCAGGGTGTTCTTCAGCCACTGCGGGATATCATCGCCGCCGTCGTTTTCTTCTTTATGGTGACGAATGCGGCTTATCACATAGAAGGTCAGCGTTTCGAGAAACTCGGCGAAATCATCCTCGCGAAACTGCGGCGAACTCACCACCGATTCGATATAGGCCAAAAACTCGCTTCTCAGGCTGTAGGCCTGCGAGGCGACAAAGCAACGCGGCAGCTGTTGCAAGTAATGTTCTTCAAAGAACGCTTTGCTGACCGCCACGTTGAAGATTTTCGTCGCGCCGAACTCGTAAAAGCTCTGGTGGTAGGAACCGATAGGGATAAAGACGAAATCCCCGCGCTCCAGCAGCACCCGCTTGCCGTTGATCTCCTGATAGCATTTGCCGCTCAGCACGATGGTGAACTCGTAATAGTCGTGCTGATGCAGCCCGGTGGCGCTTTCCACCTTGTTGTAGATGAACAGGTGAAAGTCTTTGCAGTTAAAGAAATCCTGCTCGCGAATCAGCTTCACGTCGTTGGCACTCAGCGAAATTCGGTTATCGGACACGGCGCCGGCCTCCCGTTAGTCAAATCCGTTGCGTCTGGCCGCCTCGGCAAACCAGTAACCGCTTTTTTTGATGGTGCGCCGCTGATCCGCCCGATCCAGCCGCACCAGCCCATAACGATTCTTGTAGGCATTCAGCCAGGACCAGCAATCGATAAAGGTCCACAGATGATAGCCCTTGCACTGCGAGCCTTCCGCCAGCGCGCGGTGCAGCCACTTCAGGTGCTCGCGAATAAAGTCGATGCGGTAATCGTCCTCCACCCGCCCATCGGCGCCGATAAACGCTTCTTCGCCCTCGACGCCCATGCCGTTTTCCGAAATATAACAGGGCAGATTGCCGTAGTTCTCTTTCAGATCCATCAGGATGTCGTACAGCCCCTTCTCATAGATCTCCCAGCCGCGGTGCGGATTGATTTTGCGGCCCGGCATTGCATAGTAACTGAACAAATCCTCCGGCGATGCGATCGGCCCCTCGGTGCGCCGTCCCTCTTTCGCCTGCACCCTGCGCGGCTGGTAATAGTTGACGCCAAGGATATCCACCACGCCGCCTTCGATCAGCTGCGCGTCCTGCGGTTCGCAGTAGGGCATCAGCCCATGCCGCTCCAGCAGGTGCAACAATGCGGCCGGGTAACGCCCTTTGGCGACCGGATCGAGGAAACTGCGATTGAGCAGCAGATCGGCGTCGTGTGCCGCCTGCCGATCCTCCGGCGCGTCGGAGCGCGGATAGGTCGGGCTCAGATTCAGAATGATGCCGATGCTCCCCGGCAGCCCCCGCGCTCTGAAACGCTGCACCGCCATGGCGTGCGCCAGTACGCTGTGATACGCCACGGTGACCGCCCGTTTGAAGTCCACCACGCAAGGGTAGTGCAGGTCATTCAGGTAACCGGCTTCCACCGGCACGATCGGCTCGTTGAAGGTAAACCAGTGGGTGACCCGATCGCCAAACAGGCCGAAACAGGTATCGGCGTAACGCGCATAGGCTTCGACCACCGCCCGGCTTTCCCAACCGCCGCGCTGTTGCATGCACAGCGGCATATCGAAGTGATAGAGATTGATAAACGGGGTGATGCCCTGCGCCAGCAGCTCGTCGATCATCGCGTTATAGAACGCCACCGCCTGCGGGTTCACTTCACCGTCGCCGTCCGGGATCAGCCGCGACCACGAGATCGACGTTCTAAAGGTATTGTGGCCCAGCGTTTTGAGCAGCCCGATATCGGTGCGGAAATGGTCGTAAAAGGTCGAGGCTTCGGTCGGGCCCACCCGCTCGTGAAAGCGCTCGGGCGCGATCTCGTACCAATAGTCGAAGATGTTGCGGCTCTTGCCGTCCCGCGCGGCCGCCCCTTCAGACTGTGGCGCGGAGGTGGCGCTGCCCCACCAGAACCCGTCGGCAAATTGATATTCCATACTCGCGTCCCTCGCGGGGCGGCCACACCGCCCCGTTCCACAGTTAGAATTTCAGCGCCTTGGCGATGTCTTCTTCGCTTTCCGTCGCCGCGTCGATCTGGCTCTGCGCCTTGTTGGAGATCGCCACGAACGGCAGATAGATCACGGTGGCGACCGCCAGGTTGAACAGGCTCAGCAACATGGCCATGATGCTGCCGTTGGTGTTGAAGAACGCCCCCAGGCCGACCGGCATGGTCCAGGGTGCGATGTTGGTGATCGGCGGGATCAGCCCGGAGTAGTAGGCCAGGGAGGTGATAATGGTCAGCACCGGCTGCACCAGGATGAACGGAATGAACATCACCGGGTTCATGATCACCGGCAGGCCGAACAGTATCGGTTCGTTGATCTGGAAGATGCCGGATGGCGTCGCCAGTTTGGCGACCTGGCGGTAATCTTCGCGGCGCGAGGCGATGAAGATGGCTATGATCAAGCCCAGCGTCGAGCCGGTGCCGCCGAGGTAGATGTAGGAGTCGACGAACGGTTTCGCCCACATGTGGAACTCTTTTCCGGCGGCCACCGCCGCTTCGACCGAACCGTATTTGTTGTACAGCTCCACGTTTTCCAGCGCGAACGGCGTCATGATGCCGCTGTCCAGGGCCGCCAGCGCCATGGAACCGTGCACCCCAAAGAACCACAGCAGCGAGGAGAACAGTACGTACACCCAGCCCACCACGCTGCCCATCTTGGCCAGCGGCGCCGAAATGCCGTCCATGATGATCTGGTGGAAGTTGGTGCCCCAGTGCGCCAGCGCGAACGCCACCAGCCCCATGATGGAGAGGATGATGAAACCGGGGATCAGCGCCGAGAAGGAACGCGACACCGAAGCCGGCACGCTGTCCGGCAGGCTAATCACCCAGTTGCGCCGCACGATGAAGGCAAACATCTCGGCCACCACCAGCCCAATCACCATACCGGAAATGATGTTGGCGCCGCCCAACCAGTTGGCCCCCACCGCATAGGCCTCGCCGACATTGAACGGTGTGACGGTCATAAAGGCCGCCACCGCCAGCAGCGCCGAAGCGAGCGGATCGACCTTTCGCTCTTCCGCCAACGCCATGCTGATAAAGAACGGCGTCATCAGGGACATGATCCCCAGCGTGCCGTTGTAAACGCTGCCGCCGATGCTCTTCAGACTATTCAGCGTCTCGATGGTAGAGGCATCCAACCTTACGCCCAGCGAATAGAAGAACGATCCTTCGCCGAAGCTCAGGAACACGTTGTTGATCAACACGAACATCGCCCCGGTCAAGGTCAGCGGCATCAGGCGGATAAAGCCATTCTTGATGGCGTTGACGTGGGGCTGCTTACCGATTTTTACGGCGAAAGGCAGGATAACCTTCTCGAGCGAGGCAATGAGGGTATTCACGGCGGCCTCCTGTTATTGATTGGCTTTCTTGATAGCGGCCACCGCGGCCTTCAGCACGCCCAGCCCATCGACCTTGCCGTACAGCAGCGGATCGATGACTTCCACAGGTTTGTTGGGCAGCTGTTTTTGCACTTCCGGCAAGGTGTAGGCGATCTGCGGCCCCAGCAGGATCAGATCCGCCTCAACGCCTTTCTCCGCAGCCAGCGCTTCCGGATAGGCGGCGATGATCACCGGCACTTCATATTTCTCGGCCTGCGCCTTCATTTTTGATACCAACAGGGAAGTGGACATACCGGCAGAACAAAACAGATAGATTTTTTTCTTTTCCATACCAAGCACCTCAGATAATCAAAAAAACCCCGTGTTATTTGTATGCCAGATGCAATCACGATTGCTTCACGCACATTCCTTATGAAAATTTCCGTCACGTTGCCCTGGTTACGGACAGTATACGGAGCATGAAAAACGGATCGGTAAGCCAGGAGGAGACATAACCGTCTCTCATTGACCTGACGGATTGACCCCCTTCACATTTCGCACAAAAAAATAGTGTGACCGGGCTCTCAAATAACCGATAAAAACTCGGAATATTCGTAATAAATATTCAAATAACAATTATAAACAGCAAGTTACAAACTCACCGAGAATTTAAGGGTTTATTTGCGCCTGAACAAACGAAAAGGGAATAAAAATAGTTCAAGCTTGATTCACTTACAGCTATCCGAACGCGATAGCCGGTGAAGAGGATTAGGTGGGCAGACGCAGCAACTCGATCACCGTGCTCAGCGCCACGGAATGATTCCTGCGGTTGGGGTAATAGAGGTAAAAACCGGTAAACGGCGCGCACCAGTCGGCCAACACCCGCCGCAGCCGCCCGCTCGCCAGGTGTTCTTCTACCTCTTGTTCGATGGCGAAAGCGATGCCGACGTGCGCCAGCGCCGCCTGCACCATCATCCTGCCGTCATCGAGTATCAACGGGCTGTTAACCGCCACGGAAAACCGCTGCTGGCCCTGCTGAAATGCCCATTTGTAGCGCTCGCCCGAAGAGGCCTTGCGCCAACCGATGCAGCGGTGCTGCAGCAAATCCTGTGGATGCGTCGGTTCGCCGTGACGTTGAAAATAGTCCGGCGTGGCGACGATGGCGAAACGCAGATCCGGCGTCAGACGCACCGCGCGCATATCGTTGTGCAGATCCTCGCCGAGCCTAATACCGGCGTCAAAGCCCTGTTCGACAATGTTGGCAAACCCCTCGTCCGCCACCACTTCCAGCGTAATGCCGGGGTACTCGCAGGCCAACCGCTCCAGATGCGGCACGATGGCAAGATCGATGGCCGAACGCGGCGCGTTGATGCGCACCAGGCCGCGCGGCCCTTCGCGAAACACATTCAGGCTCTCCAGCGCGGCGTCGATGTCGGTAAAAGCGGGCACCAGCTGTGCCAGCAGATGCTCACCGGCCTCCGTCGGCGAGACGTTGCGGGTGGTGCGGTTTAGCAGGCGAATGCCCACCTGCGCTTCCAATTCGCGCAGAGTGTGGGTCAGCGTCGGCGGCGTCACGCCCAATCGGGCGGCGGCGCGGCGGAAGCTGCGTTCACTGGCGATAGCCACAAAGGCCGCCAGGCCGGACAGTTCAGGTTTTTTCATGCTATTGATATAAATTATCTAATAGTGAGATGAATTTTTAGCGGATAGTTATCCGTCATCTAACAACATAGCATTGCGATCGACCCCATTACCAGGTATCGATACGATGATTAATGCTACAGCTCCAACTCATGAAACGCCGCGCCGTCTGGCGGACAAAGTCGTACTGGTGAGCGGCGGCGGCACCGGCATCGGCCGCGCCGCCGCGCTGGCCTATGCCCGCGAAGGCGCCAAAGTCGCGCTGGCCGGCCGACGCGCGGCGGAAATCGAAGCCACGGCGCGCGACATCGCGCTGGCCGGCGGCGACGCCCTGCCCATCGTGGCCGACGTCTCTCAGGAAGGCGATATCCGCCAACTGATCGCCACGGTGACCGCCCATTACGGCCGGCTCGACGTCGCCTTCAACAACGCCGGCATCATCGGCGACTTCGCCCCCATCACCGAGCAGACCAGCGAGGATTTTGACCGGGTTATCGCCATTAACCTCAGGGGCGTCTGGCTGGCGATGAAATATGAGATTGAAACCTTCCTGGCTCAGCGCTCGGGCGGCGTGATCATCAACACCTCCTCCTGGCTGACCCACGGCGCGCTGGCCGGCTCATCCAGCTACTCCGCCAGCAAGGGCGCGCTCGATGCGATGATCCGCGCGGTGGCGCTCGAGTACAGCGGCCAGGGCATCCGCGTCAACAACATCAACCCCGGCATCATCGACACGCCGATGGCACGCGGCAGCGTGGCTGACAGCGCGGCCTTCGCGCCCTTTATCGCCCATACGCCCGCCGGCCGCCTGGGTGAATCGGAAGACATCGGCGATGTGGCGCTGTGGCTGGCGACGGACGAAGCTCGCTTCATCACCGGCCAAAGCCTGCTGGTGGACGGCGGTTACACCATCGCCGGCATGCGTTGAGGAGACGAGGCCATGAACTACGTTCGGCTTGGCGACAGCGGCCTGAAGGTGTCCCGCCTCTGCCTGGGTTGCATGACCTACGGCGATCCGGCCTGGCGGCCCTGGGTGCTGAAGGAAGATGAAGCGCGCCCCTTTATCCGCGAGGCGCTGGAGGCGGGCATCAATTTTTTCGATACCGCCAACATTTACTCCGGCGGAGAAAGCGAGCGCATTCTCGGCCGCGCGCTGAGGGCGTTCGCCCGCCGTGAAGACGTGGTGATCGCCACCAAGGCCTACTTTCCAATGGACGCGCAGCCGAACAGCCGGGGGCTATCACGCAAGCACCTGCTGCACAGCGTCGACGCCTCCTTGCAGCGGCTGGGAACGGATTACCTCGATCTGTTCGTGCTGCACCGCTTCGACACCGAAACGCCGATCGAAGAAACCGCCGACACCCTCGATGGCCTGGTGCGGGCGGGCAAGATCCGCTATCTCGGCGCCTCCTCACTGCACGCCTGGCGCCTGATGAAAATGCTGGCCTTTCAACGTCAGCACCGCCTGGTGCCGTTTATTTCGCTGCAAAGCCAATACAACCTGGTGACGCGTGAAGATGAAGAGGAGCTGATCCCGCTGTGCCTGGAGGAAGGTCTTGGTCTGACCCCCTGGTCGCCGCTGGCCCGCGGCGTGCTGGCCGGCTCCGGCAGCGGCGGCACGCTGCGCGCCGCCACCGACGAACAGGCGCCCCGTTGGTACGGCGGCAGAAACGAGGTAGAACGCACCGTCGCGGCGGTCGCGGAGGTGGCGGCCGCGCGCGGCATTCCACCAGCGCAAATCGCGCTGGCCTGGCTGTTGGCCAAACCCGGCGTGGCGTCGCCGCTGGTGGGCATGTCCAAGCCGCATCATCTGCAGGATGCGCTGGCAGCGCTCGACCTCAGGCTATCACCGGAAGACGTGGCCGCGCTGGAGGCGCCAATGGCGCATGCTGTCCGCCCTGAGCGCTGGTAGCCCCTTTCCCGTCATTCCAGGAGAGAAGACATGTCATATGCGCTTACCGCGCGAGCGGTGTTGCTCGCCCTCGCTGCCGTATTCACCCTTAGCGCTCCGGTGCAGGCTACCGCCAGCGCAGACTGCGCCGCAAACAGCATGACGCTGCCGCCTGGCGCGCTTTACCCCAACGGCATCGCCCGTGCGACGGACGGTACGCTGTATGTCGGCTTTGTCACCAGCGGCAACGTGCTGCGCAAGCGGCCGGGTCAAGCGTGGGAAACCTTTTTCCCCGGCGCTGACACGGTGTTCGCCTCAAACGCGCTGCGGCTGGACGAAAAACGTGGGCTGCTGTGGGGCAATTCGCCGGACTTCCTCTCCGGCGGCAAAACGCGCGCCAACCGCATTTACGCGCTGAACGTCGCGGATGGCACGCTCGACCGCAGCCTGGCGTTGCCGACGGGAGAAATGGGCAACGATATCGTACTCGGCGCAGACGGTACGGTGTATGTGACGGAAACCCGCGGCGGCGGCATCCTGCGCCTGCGACCGGGCGAGACGGCATTCCGTACGCTGTTTCAGGATCCGCAGTTAGCGGCCCCCAGCGGGCTGGGCGCCGCCGGCATCGTGCTGCTCGACGATCGGCTGATGGCTGTCGCCAATTTCGGCACCGGTAAGCTCTACACCCTCAGTTATAACGCTCCAAAGCCGCAGCTGACGGAAATGCAGCTGCCGCGCCTCATCGAAAACCCGGACGGAATGGGATTGGCGCCGGACGGCGCGCTGATCGTGCTGGAAAACGGGATCCAGAGCGGCCAGGGGCGGATCCTGCGGATCCCGTCACCCAAGGCGGCAGGCATGCACCGGATTGAGGTCTTGCGCGAAGGCATGGAATCGCCGGTCAACCTGACTATCACTCCGCAAGGCTGCGCCTTCGTCAGCGAATCGCGCATCCGCCACCGCCTGCTGCCCGGCCATGAAACCGAAGTGCCCGACAGTTTCCGCCTCTATCAACTGCCCTTGCCTCTCACCGCCGCACAATAACCTCTACGCCGCCTCAGCGGGCGGCGACACTTGCGTTGTTGCCCGCAGGCGAACGACAATCTCGCTTCGTTGCAAACCGGCCTTGCGCAGCGCTTCCCATTTTTACCTGTGACAGCCGATTGCCCGCTGGGCTAGTATAAGCGTCTGTGCAAACCTTGGGTTTGAACACGCCGTTTGGCGTTTTGATGACTTGATTTGCGCCGCCCGCCAAGCGCTGAATGGGGTGGCGCCTGCTGAAACAATGTGATAGCGAATGACGACAATGAAAATCACAGTTCCCTTTACATTCAATGGATTGGAAAAATAATCGCATGAATAGCACCGATAAACTCGATTCGCACACGCCGATGATGCAGCAGTACCTGCGCCTCAAGGCCCAGCATCCTGAAATCCTGCTGTTCTATCGCATGGGCGACTTCTACGAGCTATTTTACGACGACGCCAAGCGCGCTTCCCAACTGCTGGATATCTCGCTGACCAAACGCGGCGCCTCGGCGGGCGAACCGATCCCGATGGCCGGCGTGCCGCACCACGCAGTGGAGAACTACCTGGCCAAGCTGGTGCAGCTCGGCGAGTCCGTCGCCATCTGCGAGCAGATCGGCGATCCGGCCACCAGCAAAGGGCCGGTCGAACGCAAAGTGGTGCGTATCGTCACCCCCGGCACCATCACCGACGAAGCGCTGCTGCAAGAACGCCAGGACAACCTGCTGGCGGCGATCTGGCAGGATGCGCGCGGCTTCGGCTACGCCACGCTGGACATCAGCTCCGGCCGCTTCCGCGTCGCCGAGCCGCAGGATCTGGAAACCATGGCCGCCGAGCTGCAGCGCACCAATCCGGCCGAGCTGCTCTATCCGGAAACCTTCGAACACATGGCGCTGATCGAACAGCGCCACGGCCTGCGCCGCCGCCCGCTGTGGGAATTCGAGCTTGAGACCGCACGCCAACAGCTCAACCTGCAGTTCGGCACCCGCGACTTGACCGGCTTCGGCGTCGAGCAGGCGCACCAGGCGCTGCGCGCCGCCGGCTGTCTGCTGCAGTACGTCAAAGATACCCAACGCACTTCGCTGCCGCACATTCGCGGCATCACCATGGAACGCCAGCAGGACGGCATCATCATGGATGCCGCCACCCGCCGCAACCTGGAGCTGACGCAGAGCCTGTCCGGCGGCAGCGACAACACGCTGGCGGCGATCCTCGACCGTACGGTCACGCCGATGGGCAGCCGCATGCTGAAACGCTGGCTGCACATGCCGACCCGCGACATCAAGGTGCTGACCGCCCGCCAGCAGGCGATCGGCGCATTACAGGAACTGTTCGCGGATCTGCAGCCTTCGCTGCGTCAGGTAGGCGATCAGGAACGTATTTTGGCGCGTTTGGCGCTGCGCACCGCCCGGCCGCGCGATCTGGCGCGCATGCGCCATGCTTTCCAGCAACTGCCGGACATCCGCGCGCTGCTGCAGGATGTGAAAACGCCGCACGTGCAGCAGCTGCTGTCGCAGGTGGGCCAGTTTGACGAACTGCGCGAGCTGCTGGAACGCGCGGTCATTGAATCACCGCCGGTGCTGGTGCGCGACGGCGGCGTGATCGCCCCCGGTTACAACAGCGAACTGGACGAGTGGCGGGCACTGGCCGACGGCGCCAGCGACTACCTCGATCGGCTGGAGATCCGCGAGCGTGAAAAGCTGGGTCTGGATACGCTCAAGGTCGGCTTCAACGGCGTACACGGCTATTACATTCAGGTCAGCCGCGGTCAAAGCCACCTGGTGCCGATCCACTATGTACGCCGTCAGACGCTGAAAAACGCCGAGCGCTACATCATCCCGGAACTGAAAGAGTACGAAGACAAAGTGCTCACCTCCAAGGGTAAGGCGCTGGCGATCGAGAAAAGCCTGTACGACGAGCTGTTCGATCTGCTGCTGCCGCACCTGGCGGAACTGCAACAAAGCGCCGCCGCGCTGGCCGAGCTGGACGTGCTGGCCAACCTGGCCGAGCGCGCCGATACCCTGAACTACGCTTGCCCGACCATGAGCGAGCAGCCGGGGATCCGCATTACCGAAGGCCGCCATCCGGTGGTGGAGCAGGTGCTGAGCGAGCCGTTTATCTCCAACCCGCTCACCCTGTCGCCGCAGCGCCGCATGCTGATCATAACCGGTCCGAATATGGGCGGTAAAAGCACCTATATGCGGCAAACGGCGCTGATCGTGCTGATGGCGCACATCGGCAGCTACGTGCCGGCCACCAAGGCCACCATCGGCCCGGTGGATCGCATCTTCACCCGCGTCGGCGCGGCGGACGATCTGGCTTCCGGCCGCTCCACCTTCATGGTGGAGATGACCGAAACCGCCAACATTCTGCACAACGCCACCGAGCACAGCCTGGTGTTAATGGATGAAATCGGCCGCGGCACCTCCACCTACGACGGCCTGTCGCTGGCCTGGGCCTGCGCCGAGAACCTGGCCAACCGCATCAAGGCGATGACGCTGTTCGCCACCCACTACTTCGAGCTAACGACCCTGCCTGAGAAGATGGAAGGCGTGGTCAACGTGCATCTGGATGCGCTTGAACACGGCGACACCATCGCCTTCATGCACAGCGTGCAAGACGGTGCCGCCAGCAAAAGCTATGGCCTGGCGGTCGCCGCACTGGCCGGCGTGCCGCGCGACGTCATCAAACGCGCCCGTCAGAAACTGCGCGAGCTGGAATCCATCTCCAGCCACACCGCGTCGGGCAGCGTCGATGCCACCCAGATGACGCTGCTGCAGGAAGAGACCTCGCCGGCAGTAGAAGCCCTGGAGGCGCTTGATCCAGACTCCCTGTCGCCTCGACAGGCGCTGGAATGGATCTACCGGCTGAAAAATATGGTGTAATCTGGCGCCAAACGCGGGCATAAAAAAACGGTGAGCATCATGCTCACCGTTTTTATTTGATGCGGTTCAACAACCGGCGTTATTCGCGGAACAGCGCCTCAATGCTCAGGCCCTGCATCTGCAAAATCTCACGCAGACGGCGCAGACCTTCTACCTGAATCTGACGGACGCGCTCGCGCGTCAAGCCAATCTCCCGGCCTACGTCTTCCAGCGTCGCCGCTTCATAGCCCAGCAGGCCGAAACGACGCGCCAACACTTCACGCTGTTTGGCGTTCAGTTCGAACAGCCATTTGACGATGCTTTGCTTCATATCGTCATCTTGCGTGGTGTCTTCAGGCCCGTTGTCCTTCTCGTCGGCCAGAATGTCCAGCAGCGCTTTCTCCGAATCCCCGCCCAGCGGCGTATCCACCGAGGTGATGCGCTCATTCAGGCGCAGCATGCGGCTGACGTCATCCACCGGCTTGTCGAGTTGCTCGGCAATTTCTTCAGCGCTCGGTTCATGATCCAGCTTGTGGGAAAGCTCGCGCGCGGTGCGCAGATAGACATTCAGTTCTTTGACGATATGGATAGGCAAACGAATGGTACGGGTTTGGTTCATGATCGCCCGTTCAATCGTCTGACGGATCCACCAGGTTGCATAAGTGGAGAAGCGGAAGCCGCGTTCCGGGTCGAATTTTTCCACTGCGCGAATCAGACCGAGGTTACCCTCTTCGATCAGATCCAGCAGCGCCAGACCGCGGTTGCTGTAGCGGCGGGCGATTTTCACCACCAGCCGCAGGTTGCTTTCAATCATGCGGCGGCGGGACGGCACGTCACCGCGCAGAGCACGCCGCGCAAAATAGACTTCTTCCTCTGCGGTCAGCAGAGGTGAATAACCGATCTCACCCAGATAGAGCTGCGTCGCATCCAATACGCGTTGCGTAACGCCTTGAGACAACAGCTCTTCTTCCGCTAAATCGTTCTCGCTGGTCTCTTCTTCTACCAGCGCTTTTTCATCAAACGACTCGGCCTCAGCTCCATTCTCGTCGAAATCCGCATCATCATGTAACTCGTTAACTTTCAGCGTATTTTGGCTCATATGCTGCTCCTACCCGTGATACCGCGAGCAGAATCTCAGCGTATTCTGCCCAATCTATCGCTGCGGAAGATAACGCAGCGGGTTTACGGATTTCCCCTTGTAACGAATTTCAAAATGCAAACGTACTGAACTGGTACCGGTGCTACCCATGGTGGCTATTTTTTGACCCGCCTTCACTTCTTGTTGTTCCCGGACCAGCATTGTGTCGTTATGAGCGTAGGCGCTCAGGTAATCATCATTATGTTTGATGATGATTAGATTACCGTAACCCCGTAAAGCGTTGCCTGCATACACTACGCGGCCATCGGCGGTAGCGAAGATAGGCTGCCCACGGGAACCGGCGATATCGACACCCTTATTCCCACCTTCTGATGAGGAAAAGTTATCAATAACCTTACCGTCAGTCGGCCATCTCCAGGTACTGACCGGAGCGCTGTTGCTGACGGTGCTGCTCACAGGTGGAGCGGCTTCCGGCGCGGTAACAGGCGCAGTCGCGGTCCCAACCGCTGCGGCACCTGCTGCAGGTAACATCTTACCTACATTCTGTTTACCCGAGTTTTCAGAATACGCGTTAGTTGATTGAGAATCAACCGTTGCCGTCTGGATCTGGGAGCTGGAAGGTGGCTTCGGAACACCGCCTTTGGTCGCATCTGTCGTCGCCAACATGCCGCCGCCGCCGTTGGCAGAACCATTACCAAGCTGAATGGTTTGGCCAACATTCAGGCTGTATGGCTCGGGAATATTGTTGCGCTGCGCCAGGTCGCGGAAATCATTGCCGGTGATCCAGGCGATATAAAACAGCGTGTCGCCGCGCTTGACCGTATAAGTTTCGCCGCCGCTGTAGCTCCCTTTAGGGATGGCGTTATAACTGCGGTTATAGACAATGCGGCCCTCTGGGCTGGCCTGCTGCACTCCGCCATTATTATTGCCGGATGGAGCGGCACCGCCGCCCCCCACGCTGCTGATAGGAGCCGACGTCGAGGCCGTATTCGTACAACCCGCCAACCACAAACTTACCATCGTACACACCGCTACCCGGCGTAACGTAATCATTGGGCTTCCCGTGCTCATGCTTCCCCCATGACAGCAATATCAGTGATATATCCAAAATACCCTTTACATCGTAGCCGAGCTTTTGCCACTTCCCAGTTTCTGCGATGTAAAGGCGCCGCCGGCCGATCCCTGAACGCCAGGTCATCTCGCGCCGGAGCATCAAAACGCGCGCCAATGCTAACCACATTGGCGTTGCCGCACCATAAGACAACTACGTAGAAAGGCCAATTCTAGTGAAAATTAGCCTGATTGGAACGAGAAAACCTTATCCGGCCATGATGAAAGTGCAACAGATTTTGCAGACGGTCGAAAATTCAGACAATCGCTAGGCCAATTCGCCTTTCACCAACGGCACAAAGCGCACCGCCTCTACCGCATCGACAACGAAATCGTTGCCATGACGCTGAATGCGTTTGAGGGTTTGGGCCTGCTCGCCCACCGGCAACACCAAAATGCCGCCGTCGTCCAGCTGCTCCACCAGCGCCTGCGGGATCTCCGGCGGCGCGGCAGTGACGATGATCGCATCGAACGGGCCGCGCGACGCCCAACCCTGCCAACCGTCGCCGTGGCGGGTGGAAACATTGTGAAGATCGAGCTGTTTCAGGCGGCGCTTGGCCTGCCACTGCAGCCCCTTGATGCGTTCGACGGAACAAACGTGTTGCACCAGATGCGCCAGGATAGCGGTTTGATAACCGGAACCGGTACCGATCTCCAGCACCCTTGAGGTAGGTTTCAGATTCAGCAGCTCGGTCATCCGCGCCACCATATAAGGCTGGGAAATGGTCTGACCGGAACCGATCGGCAATGCGGTGTTTTCGTAGGCCTTATGATCCAGCGCTTCATCGACAAAACGCTCGCGCGGCACCGCTTCGATCGCCCGCAGCAGCTTTTCGTCTCGGATCCCCTGCTGCCGCAGCTGCGTCAGCAATGTTTGCATGCGCTTATTCACCATTCCCCGCTAACCTCTGCCTTGGTTAACCATGTTTTCACGACTTCTTGCGCCGCGTAGGCGGTTAAATCCACCTGCAGCGGCGTTATCGCCACATAGCCTTGTTCCACCGCCGCAAAGTCGGTATCCGGCCCGGCATCAAATTTATCACCAGGCGGCCCGATCCAGTAGATATTTTGTCCGCGCGGATCCTGCTGGCAGAAGACCTTGTCGGCGGGATGGCGGCTGCCGCAGCGGGTAACGCGCAGGCCTTTGATCTCAGCCAGCGGCAGATCCGGCACGTTAATATTCAGAATTTTTCCGGTACGTAGCGGTTCGCGCTGCAGCGCGCGCAGGATGCGGCAGGTAATGGCGGCGGCGGTCGCGTAGTGCTGGTGGCCGTTCAGCGACACCGCCAAGGCAGGCAACCCCAGGTGCCGGCCCTCCATCGCCGCCGCGACGGTGCCGGAATAGATAACGTCGTCGCCCAAATTCGGCCCGGCGTTAATGCCGGATACCACGATATCGGGCGCCGGGCGCATCAACGCGTTGACGCCAAGGTAAACGCAGTCGGTCGGCGTCCCTTGCAACACCGCAATATCCCCGTTGGCCAGCGTCTGCGTGCGCAACGGCGACTCCAGCGTTAAAGCATTGGAAGAGCCGCTGCGGTTACGATCCGGCGCCACGACCTGCACTTCGGCGAATTCCCGCAGCGCCGCCGCCAGCACCTGAATGCCCGGGGCGCTGACGCCGTCATCGTTACTCAGCAATATCCGCATCACTGTTATCCTGCTGCATGATCTCGCGAACCACGCTGGTAGCAAAGCTGCCCGCCGGCAGCCAGAAGCGCAGTTCCACGGTAACGTCATCCCACCAGTTCCACTGCAAATTTTGCGGCTGCAACAGCAGGGCCCGGCGAGCGGGTTCGACACGCTCGCGCTTTAAAAGCGTAAGCAATTCCGGTTGTTCCGCCAAGCATTGTTGTTCAAAAACCAAGGCTTGGCCGGCAGTGCCTGGCTCACCGTCGCCCGGCAAGGGAGCCGTGATCGCCAGCTCGCCGGCATCCAGCCGCTGTTGCAACGTCTCCAGCTCATCGGCTTTGGCGACGAACCAGCTGCCGCGGCCGCTCAACTGCAGGGCATCCCCATCCAGCACGGTGCGCTGCAGGCCGTCGGCCAGGCGCCGGCCGGCTATCAGATTGAACAGTGCACTGCGGCTGGCGGACAGGTAGAAGCTGCGCTTACTGCGCTCTTTGACACGAATTTCGTCGTTCGCCCAGCGGCGCGCCATCACCAGATTGTTGCCGCCGCGGCCGAAGCGTTGGCTGCCGAAATAGTTGGGCACGCCCTGCGCGGCGATAGCCTGCAGGCGACGTTCCACGTCCTGCCGATCGGAAATCTGGCGCAGCACCAGCGTAAAGTGGTTGCCCTTCAGATTGCCGATGCGCATTTTGCGCAGGTGGCGGGCGAACGAGAGCACCTCGCAGCCTTCCAGCGTAAACCGGGAGAAATCCGGCGTGTCTTTGCCCGGCATATGCAGGCAGAACCACTGCTCGGTCACCGCGTGGCGATCCTTCAAACCGGCATAGCTGACAGAACGGGCGTGAATACCGGCGAAGCGCGCCAGGTAATCGGCCACGAACTGGGTATTGCAGCCGTTTTTACGGATATTTACCAGCACGTGCTCACCTTCGCCGTCCGGTGCAAAACCCAGATCTTCGACCACCACGAAATCTTCCGGATTGGCTTTCAACACCCCGGAACTCTGCGGCCGGCCATGCAGCCAGGTCAGATTCGCCATATCCATGCGGTTATTCCTTGATCAGCAAGGCGACCGCTTCGCACGCGATGCCCTCGCCGCGCCCGGTGAAACCGAGCTGTTCGGTGGTGGTGGCCTTCACGTTGACGTCATCCATATGGCACTGCAGATCTTCCGCCAGGAAGACGCGCATCTGCGGGATGTGCGGCGCCATTTTCGGCGCCTGAGCGATGATGGTGATATCGAGGTTACCGAGGCGGTAACCTTTGGCGCGGATGCGTTTCCAGGCTTCGCGCAGCAGCTCGCGGCTGTCGGCGCCTTTGAAGGCCGGATCGGTATCGGGGAACAGTTTGCCGATATCGCCCAGCGCCGCCGCCCCCAACAGGGCGTCGGTGGCGGCATGCAGCGCGACGTCACCGTCGGAGTGGGCCAGCAAGCCTTTGTCGTAAGGGATGCGAACACCACCGATCACCAACGGGCCTTCGCCGCCGAATTTATGTACATCAAAACCGTGACCGATACGCATGATGCGCTCCTTAATTGTCTAACTGGGTCAAATAGAACGCCGCCAGCGCCAAATCCTCCGGCCGCGTTACTTTAATGTTGTCCGCCCGGCCGGCGATCAGCTGCGGATGATAGCCGCAATGCTCCAGCGCCGAGGCTTCGTCGGTGACGTTTGCGCCTTCATCCAGCGCGCGCTGCAGGCACTGCTTGAGCAGCGGCAGCGGAAACAGCTGCGGCGTCAGCGCATGCCACAGATCCTGCCGCTCAACGGTGTGGGCGATGGTGTCGCGGCCAGGTTCGGCGCGCTTCATGGTGTCGCGCACCGGCGCGGCGAGAATGCCGCCCACCTTGCTGTGTGCGGTGATCGCCAGCAGGCGCTCGAGATCGTCGGCGTGCAGGCAGGGGCGCGCGGCGTCGTGCACCAACACCCAGTCCGCATCACCCGCCAGTTTCAACCCGGCCATCACCGAATCGGCGCGCTGTTTGCCGCCCTCGGTGACGGTCACCCGCGGATCCTGAGCGATGGGTAGCCGTTCGAACTGACGATCTTCGGGGCCGATCGCCACGATCACCCGTTCAATGCGCGGGTGGCGCAACAGGGCGTGGATGGCGTGTTCGACGATGCTGTGCCGGCCGATGGTTAAATATTGCTTCGGGCATTCCGCCTGCATGCGGCTGCCGATACCGGCAGCGGGCAGGACGGCAATCACCGAGGGAAAGGTACCTGCGGAGTGATTCATGCGTTATTTTTGTGCGTTGTTTTGCGAAGAAGACGCCGCGTTGCGCCTGGATTGGTCAGGAACCAGACGATAGAAAGTCTCACCGGGCTTGATCATGCCCAGCTCATTACGCGCACGCTCTTCGATCGCTTCCTGTCCGCCGTTCAAATCATCGATTTCGGCAAACAGCTGATCGTTACGCGCTTTCAACTTGGCGTTGTTGCCCTGCTGGACCGCAACGTCTTCATTGACCCGCACGTAATCGTGAATACCATTTTTGCCCAGCCACAGTGAATACTGTAACCAACCGAGCAATGCCAGCAATAGCAGCGTAAGTTTTCCCATCTCCGCCCCCTGAAAAACCGACCAATCATCCCACAACTTCTCGTTGGACTCCACACTGAGAGCGGCATTTCAACGCCAAATTCAGAATACGGATGAAGGGTTCCCGTGTTTATCGCCTAATTCCGCTGCGAAAGCGGCAAAAAACGCCCCTTTGGCTCGGCGCACGCGCCGCGTTTTCCAATGAGACACACACTGCCCTACCTCCATTATGCAGCAAGAATCACTGCATCACCGCTTCCTGACACATCGCTTACGCCACAGCAAAGCAAAAAGTGAATATTTAACACCATAGAGAGAAGAATCGTCATGCAGCGGTTGCACTTTCATTCATTGAAGCTTATTTTTATGCACTCATAGTGCATAAATAATTCCAATATATAACCATTCATTATCGGGGATCGCGATGTTAAAACGTTTAGTTCTGATCGGCGCCTGCCTGGCCGCCACCTTCTCCATCGCCGCGTTGGCGGCTGAACCCACCTACGTCGTCGGCTCCGGCGGCACCTATCGGCCATTCGAATTTGAAAACAGCCAAAAGCAGCTGGAAGGCTTCGACATCGACATCATCAAGGCAGTGGCCAAGGCCGAAGGCTTCCAAATCAAACTGATCAATACGCCGTGGGAAGGGATCTTCGCCACGCTGAACTCCGGCGATCGCGATATCATCATTTCCGGCATCACCATCACCGATAAACGCAAGCAGATGGTTGATTTCTCTGCGCCTTACTTCCCGGCTGAGCAGGCCATCGTGGTGCCGCAAGACTCGAAGGTGGACTCCATCGCCGCGCTGAAAGCGCTGAAGGTCGGCGTAGTGAACTCCAGCACCGGCGACATCGTGGTGTCCGACGTGCTGGGCAAGAACAGCACCGCCATCAAGCGCTTCGACAATACCCCGCTGATGCTGCAGGAGCTGTATGAAGACGGCATCGGCGCGGCGGTCGGCGACGTCGGCGTGGCCAAGTTCTATATCAAGACCCACCCTGAGAAAGCCTTCAAGCTGGTGCCCGACGCCAAGTTCGAGCGCCAGTATTTCGGCATCGCCGTCGCCAAAGGCAACGATGAGCTGCGCAACAAGATCAACGCCGGCCTGAAGAAAATCGTCGCCGACGGCACCTACGCCAAGATCTACCAAACCTGGTTCGACAGCAACGTACCGACGCTGCCGGCGGAATAATCCCCTGTCGCCGGCGCCCGCAAGGGCGTCGGCGCACCACCGTTTCAGCCTACCAAGAAGGAATACCCCTTGAACTTCCGCTGGGAGATCATCCAGGAATACGCGCCGCTGTTTATGGAAGGCGCCTGGATGACCATCAAATGCACCATTATCTGCGTGCTGCTGGGCACCACCTGGGGCTTGCTCCTCGGGCTGGGCCGTTTGGCGCAGGCGCCGCACGGCATCTGGAAACCCATCCTGCATTACGGCGTTCAGTGGCCGGTGCGCATCTACATCAGCGCCTTTCGCGGCACGCCGCTGTTCGTGCAGATCATGGTGGTGCACTTCGCGCTGGTGCCGCTGTTCATCAACCCGCGTGACGGTCTGCTGGTCACCAGCGGCCTGATGAGCGTCGATTTCGCCCGTGCGCTGCGCGCCGACTACGGCGCCTTTCTCTCCTGCGTGGTGGCGATCACACTCAACGCCGGCGCCTATGTGTCGGAGATCTTCCGCGCCGGGATCCAGTCGATCGACCGCGGCCAGATGGAGGCATCGCGCTCGTTGGGCATGAGCTACGGCAAGACCATGCGCCAGGTGATCCTGCCGCAAGCCTTCCGGCGCATGCTGCCGCCGCTGGGCAACAACGCCATCGCCATCGTCAAGGATTCGTCGCTGGCCTCCGCCATCGGCCTGGCGGATCTGGCCTATGCCGCCCGTACCGTCTCCGGCGCCTACGCCACCTACTGGGAGCCCTACCTGACCATTTCGCTGGTCTATTGGGTCATCACCTTCCTGCTCTCGCTGCTGGTGCAGCACATGGAAAAGAGGTTCGGTAAAAGTGATTCGCGTACATAATCTGCAAAAACAGTTCGGCGAAAGCCACGTGCTGCGCGGCATTTCCTGCCGGATCGCCGCCAACGAAGTGGTGTGCGTCATCGGCCCTTCAGGCTCGGGGAAGAGCACCTTCCTGCGCTGCATCAATGCGCTGGAGACGCTCTCCGGCGGCGAGATCGAGGTCAACGGTTTCGCCGTCCACGATCAGAAAACCGACCTGAATAAGATGCGGGAAAGTGTGGGCATGGTGTTCCAGCGTTTCAATCTGTTCCCGCACATGACGGTGTTGGAAAATATCATCATGGCGCCGGTGAGCGTGAAGAAACAGCCGCGCGCCGAAGCCATCGCGCAAGCAGAACAGCTGCTGCTCAAGGTCGGCCTGCTCGACAAGATCGACGCCTATCCCAACAGCCTGTCCGGCGGCCAGCAGCAGCGGGTAGCGATCGCCCGCGCGCTGGCGATGGAGCCGAAGATCATGCTGTTCGATGAACCGACCTCCGCGCTCGATCCTGAGCTGGTGGGCGAAGTGTTGGCGGTGATGAAATCACTGGCCCACGAGGGCATGACCATGGTGGTGGTGACGCATGAGATGGGCTTTGCCCGCGAGGTGGCCGACCGGGTGCTGTTTATCGATCAGGGGATCATTCAGGAGGAGGGTGCGCCGCAGCAGATCTTCAGCCAGCCGGCCAATCCGCGCACTCAGGCGTTTCTGAGCAAAGTTTTGTAACCTTCGACACGGCTTTGCAATCCTTCGGGCGCCGGCATCGTCGCCCGCTCTCTCACCACCCGGTCAGGAAGCTGAACACCAGCCAGAACAGGCACAGCACGATCGCGCCGGTCAGCAGAAGCGTCAGGATCAGACGGCCGCGCAACAGCATGCTGAGGGTGATGCCGATCAGCACCGACAGCGGCATCAGCGCCAGGAAGAACGGCCAGGTATAGAGCAGGAAAAACAGCGTGTTGGAACCGTAAACCAGAAACGGCAACGCGAACGCCAGCCAGTAGAAAACAAAGCCGCTGACGCCGCCCAGGAAAGAATAAGAAGGCTCCTCTCTCTCCTGTTTTGACTGCTTGGAGTCGATCAAGATAGGCGTGACATTTTGCATAGTGATCCCTGGTTATTCGGCTCGCTCTGCGGCGGCTTAGAGTAAAAAGCGCATGGCGAAAAACGCCACACGCTTTTTTTGAATTCAGGGTTTGATAATAGCCTGACCACGCAACACGTCTAACAATTGCGCAATCAAATTTGTTACCAATTGTTGGCCGTCGAGGTGGATTTCCGGCTGCTGCGGCGCCTCATAAACCGCGTCGATACCGGTGAAATTGCGCAGCTCGCCGGCGCGCGCTTTTTTATACAACCCTTTCGGATCGCGCGCCTCGCAGATCGCCAACGGCGTGTCGACGAACACCTCGATAAAGCGATCGTCGCCGAGCATCTCGCGCACCATTTGCCGCTCGGCGCGGTGCGGCGAAATGAATGCGGTCAGCACCACCAGCCCGGCATCCACCATCAGCTTGGCCACTTCCCCCACCCGGCGGATGTTCTCGCGCCGATCCTCGTCGGAAAAACCGAGATCGCGGCACAGACCGTGACGCACGTTATCGCCGTCCAGCAGATAGGTGCTGACGCCAAGCCCATGCAGCGCCTGCTCCAGCGCGCCGGCGACGGTGGATTTTCCCGAGCCGGACAGCCCGGTAAACCACAGCACCGCGCCGCGGTGGCCGTTGCGCGCTTCGCGATCCGCACGCGTCACCGCATGCGGATGCCAAACCACGTTCTCATCGTCCGGCCCGGTCGCCCTCAGTTCAGCGGCCACCTTATCGGCCACCGAGCAGATCGCGTGCGCCCCAATGCGGGAAGTGCTTGCGCACCAGCGCATTCAGCTCCAGCTCGAAGGCGCTGAATTCGCCGCGCGCCGCCGGGGCATCCTGCAGCGTTTCACGCACCAGACCGGCGCCAACCGTCACGTTGCTCATGCGATCGATGAAGATCAGCCCGCCGGTGTCGTGATTGCTCTGATAGCTGTCCAGCACCAGCGGTTCGTCGAAGGTCAGCTCCACCAACCCGATGCCGTTGAGCGGCAATGTGTCGGCTGGGTGTTGCGCCAGCGTGTTGATCTCCACCTGATGGCGAATGCTCTCCACGCGGGCGCGGGTCTTTTTGCCGGCGATCTTGATGTCGTAGCTCTGGCCCGGCACCAGCGGCTGCTCGGCCATCCATACCACGTCCACCCGCGCGCTCTGCGCCGCCTGCAGACTTTCGCCGGCGTCGACCAGCAAATCGCCGCGGCTGATGTCCACTTCATCTTTCAGCACCAGCGTAATCGCCTCGCCCGGCACCGCTTCTTGCAGATCGCCGTCGAAAGTCACGATACGCGCCACGCTGGACTCCACGCCGGAAGGCAGCACTTTGATGCGTTGCCCCACCCGCACTACGCCGGCGGACAGCGTGCCAGCATAGCCGCGGAAATCGAGGTTCGGGCGGTTGACGTACTGCACCGGGAAGCGCAGCGGCTGGTTTTCTCGCTCGCTGATCACGTCGACGCTCTCCAGCACTTCCAGCAGCGTCGGGCCGCTGTACCACGGCATATGGGCGCTTTCGCTCGCCACGTTGTCGCCGTCCAGCGCCGACAGCGGCACGAACTTGATGTCCAGATCGCCAGGCAGCTGCTGGGCGAAGGTCAGGTAATCCTGTTTGAACTGCTCGAACACCGCTTCCTGATAGTCCACCAGATCCATTTTGTTTACCGCGACCACCAGATGGCGAATGCCCAGCAGGGTCGCGATAAAGCTGTGGCGGCGAGTCTGATCCAACACCCCTTTGCGCGCGTCGATCAACAGGATCGCCAGATCGCAGGTCGAGGCGCCGGTGGCCATGTTGCGGGTGTACTGCTCGTGCCCCGGGGTATCGGCGATGATAAATTTACGTTTTTCGGTCGAGAAATAGCGATAGGCCACGTCGATGGTGATGCCCTGCTCGCGCTCGGCCTGCAGGCCGTCCACCAGCAGCGCCAGATCGAGCTTTTCGCCCTGGGTGCCGATGCGTTTGCTGTCGCTGTGCAGCGTCGACAGCTGATCCTCGTAGATCTGGCGGGTATCGTGCAGCAGGCGGCCAATCAGGGTGCTTTTGCCGTCGTCGACGCTGCCGCAGGTCAGAAAGCGCAGCAGGCTCTTGTGCTGCTGCGCGTGCAGATAGGATTCGACGCCGCCCTGGTCAGCGATTTGTTGTGCAATTGCGTTGTTCATCCGGCGGCTCCTTAGAAATACCCTTGACGCTTTTTCAGCTCCATCGAGCCGGACTGATCGCGATCGATCATCCGCCCCTGGCGTTCGCTGGTGGTGGAGACCAGCATCTCTTCGATGATCTCCGGCAGGGTTTGCGCCTGCGAGTCCACCGCGCCGGTCAGCGGCCAGCACCCCAGGGTGCGGAAACGCACCATGCGCTGGCTGATCACTTCACCCGGCTGCAGATCGATGCGATCGTCGTCCACCATCATCAGCATGCCGTCGCGCTCCACCACCGGGCGCGGTTTCGCCAGGTACAGTGGCACGATGTCGATCTTTTCCAGGAAGATGTACTGCCAGATATCCAGCTCGGTCCAGTTCGACAGCGGGAAGACGCGGATGCTCTCCCCTTTGTTGATCTGGCCGTTGTAGTTGTGCCACAGCTCCGGCCGCTGATTTTTCGGATCCCAGCGGTGGAAGCGATCGCGGAACGAGTAGATGCGCTCTTTGGCGCGCGATTTCTCCTCATCGCGCCGCGCACCGCCGAAGGCGGCGTCAAAACCGTACTTGTTCAACGCCTGTTTCAGGCCCTCGGTCTTCATGATGTCGGTATGCTTGGCGCTGCCGTGCACGAACGGGTTGATGCCCATCGCCACCCCTTCCGGGTTTTTATGCACCAGCAGCTCGAAGCCGTACTCCTTCGCGGTGCGATCGCGGAATTCGTACATTTCGCGGAATTTCCAGCCGGTATCGACGTGCAGCAGCGGGAACGGCAGCGTGCCGGGGAAGAACGCCTTACGCGCCAAATGCAGCATCACGGAAGAGTCCTTGCCGATGGAATACAGCATTACCGGGTTGGCGAATTCAGCGGCGACTTCACGGATGATATGGATACTCTCCGCCTCCAATTGCCGCAAATGAGTGAGTCGTTTTTCGTCCATAACAGATCCTTAAAAGCCTTGCCTATGCCAAATTCACGACGGCCGGGCGCACGGCCCCTTCCGTCTGCGATTGATGCCCGAACCAGGCGATTTGATGGTGCAGTTCCACCACCTCGCCGATCACCAACAGCGCCGGCAACGGCGCCCGTTGGGCCAGGTGTTCCAATTGATCCAGCGTGCCGATCTGCACCTGCTGATCGGCGCGCGTGCCGCGGCTGATCACCGCCACCGGCGTCGCAGCGTCGCGGCCGTGGGCGATCAGGCGTTGGCTGATGTCCGCCGCCTTCATGGTGCCCATGTAGATAGCCAGCGTTTGCCGCGTCCGGGCCAGATCGGCCCAGTCTAGGCCATCGCCGTCCGGGCGGCAGTGGCCGGTGATAAAGGTCACGCTCTGCGCGTGATCGCGATGCGTCAGCGGAATGCCGGCGTAGGCGGTCGCCCCCGCGGCGGCCGTGACGCCCGGCACCACCTGGAACGGAATGCCGGCGGCGGCGGCCACCTGCAGCTCTTCGCCGCCGCGGCCGAAGATGAACGGATCGCCGCCCTTGAGGCGCACCACGCGTTTGCCCTGCTGCGCCAGCTCCACCAGCAGCCGGTTGGTCTCTTCCTGGATCACCGAGTGCGCGCCGGCGCGCTTGCCCACGCAGATGCGTTCGGCGTCGCGGCGCACCAGATCGAGGATCTCACCGCTGACCAAATGGTCATACAGCACCACGTCCGCCTGCTGCATCAGCTGCAGCCCGCGCAGGGTCAACAGCCCCACGTCGCCCGGCCCGGCGCCCACCAGGGCGATCTCGCCCTGTGCGCCTTCATCGCCTGCGGCGAAGCGGTGTAAATCCTGCTCCAGCTGGCGTTCCGCCTGCGCCGTCTGGCCGTTGGCCACCAGCGTGGCGAAACGGCCGCCGAAGGTTTTCTCCCAGAAACGGCGACGTTCGCCGATCGAAGCCAACCGCTGTTTGACCTGGCCGCGCCAGCGGCCCGCGACCTGCGCCATCTGCCCCAAACTGGCGGGCAATAACGCCTCCAGCTTTTCGCGCAGCAGTCGCGCCAGCACCGGCGCCTGGCCGCTGGACGACACCGCCACCACCAGCGGCGAGCGATCGATGATCGACGGGAAGATGAACGAGCAGCGCGGCTGATCGTCCACCACGTTGGCTAACACCCGGCGTTTATCCGCCTCGGCGAACACCGCGGCGTTCAGCGCGTTGTCGTCCGTGGCGGCGATCGCCAGAAACACGTCGTCCAACTGCTGCGGATCAAAGGTTTTCCCCAGCCAGAGCACCCGCCCTTGCTGACGTTGTTGTTCCAGTTCCGGTGAGAGCGACTGCGCAACTATCCGTATTTCAGCCCCGGCGCGCTGAAGCAAGGAGACTTTGCGCGCCGCCACGTCACCACCGCCAACGACCAGCACCGGGCGTTGTTTCAGGTCGGCGAATATTGGTAGATAGTCCACAACAGCCTTTTCATATAACAGAAAGATAGTGTGACTATACGGGCTGAGATTTAGCCTCTGAAATGACGAAAAGGAATGATTAGTTCCTTTATGGAATATAGGCCGCAACGCAGGAGGCAAACGGTAATACTCACGGCGGCGGTTTGCGCGTTCGCGCGAAAATTAAGAGACAGGGAAATTGTGTAATGCCGCCCGGCGTCTCATACTGGGTGCCGAAGAAAAATGATCGGCAGCGCCGATAGCAAAGAAGGATTTTTCGGTATGTTTTCCCGTTTTTACCTGAAGACCAGCCTGCTGGCCCTCGCACTCGGCGGCGTCTTCAGCGTTTGTGCCGCACAGCCCGTAAAAGACGCGCCAATGGGCCGTTTCGCCGCCGAACAGACCCGCCACATCGCCACTTACTTCCCCGGCCGCATGGCGGGCAGCCCGGCTGAATTGCTCACCGCCGACTATCTGAAGCAGCAATTCAGCAAGATGGGTTACCAAAGCGACATTCGCAGCGTCAATACGCGCTATCTCTACACCAGCAAAGACGGCAAGAAGAACTGGAACAACGTCACCGCCAGCTCGGTGATCGCCGCCCGCAACGGCGACAGCCCAAAACAGATCGTGGTCGTCGCCCACTTCGACACCTATACGCCGCAGAGCGACGAGGATCTGGATAACAACCTCGGCGGCTTGACGCTGCAGGGCGTCGACGACAACGCCTCCGGCATCGGTGTGATGCTGGAACTGGCGGAACGCCTGAAGAACATCCCCACCGCCTACGGCCTGCGCTTCGTCGCCACCAGCGCCGAAGAGATCGGTTCACTGGGGGCGCAGAACTACCTGCAACGCATGAGCGCGGAAGAGAAAAGCAACACCGTGCTGGTGATCAACCTCGACAGCCTGATCACCGGCGATCGTCTGTATTTCAACGCCGGGCGCAACACGCCGCCGCAAATGGCGAAGCGTTCCCGCGATCGCGCGCTGGATATCGCCCACCGCTACGGCATCGCCGCCGCCACCAACCCAGGCAACGCGCAGCATCCGCAAGGCACCGGCTGCTGTTCCGATCAAGAGGTGTTCGACGCCGCAGGCATCCCGGTATTGTCAGTGGAGGCCACCAACTGGTCGCTGGGCGACAAAGATGGCTACCAGCAGCGCGCCGTCAGCCCGCACTTCCCGCAGGGCATCACCTGGCATCGTCCGCAGTATGACAATCTGCAATATCTGGATCGCTACCTGCCGGGGCGGATCGACAAACGCAGCCGCGACAGCGTGCAGATCCTGCTGCCGCTGATCAAAGAGCTGGCGCAGGCGCACCCGCCGAAAGCACAGAAGAAAAAGTAGCCCGCAAAAAAACAGGGCCCAGCATTGCTGAGCCCTGTCATGTCAATCACGCCGTTTAGCCTTCGTGTAGGCCACACTCGCGCTTCAGGCCGAAGAAACGCGTCTCTTCCTCGCTCATGCCCGGCTCCCACTTCTGGGTGGTGTGTGTATCGCCTACCGACAGGTAGCCCTGCTCCCACAGCGGGTGATAACTCAGCCCGTGTTCGGTCAGATACTGGTAAATCTTGCGGTTGTCCCAGTCGATGATCGGCAGGATCTTGAACACCCCACGCTGCACCGCCAGTACCGGCAGATTGGCGCGGCTGCCGGACTGCTCGCGCCGCAGGCCGGCGAACCAGCTCTGCGCGCCCAGCGTCTCCAGCGCGCGGTTCATCGGCTCGACCTTGTTGATCTGGTTGTATTTTTCAATCCCTTCCACGCCCTGCTCCCACAGCTTGCCATAGCGCGCCTCTTGCCAGGCGGGAGACTGCTCCGCGCGGAACACCTGCAGATTCAGCTTCAGCTGGTCGGTCAGTTGATCGATAAAGCGATAGGTTTCCGGGAACAGATAACCGGTGTCGGTCAGGATCACCGGGATATCCGGCCGGATGCGCGTCACCAGGTGCAGGCATACCGCCGCCTGAATGCCGAAACTGGACGAGAGTACGAACTCGCCGGGCAGATGCTCCAGCGCCCATGCGACGCGCTGTTCGGCGCTGAGGGTCTCCAGTTGGCCGTTGACCACCGCCAATGCCAGCGCCTGCCCGGATTTGGGCAACGCGTTCAGCGCCGCCAGATCGAATTCAGCCATGTTGTCTCTCCTGATACTTGAAATTATCTGTGCGGCCCCTCTGCCCAGGGGCCGCCCGGCCTCACTCCCAGAAATCTCGCGCCGGATCCAGCACCGGTTTGACGACGCCCGCGCGCACGGTGAAGTCACCGAAACCTTCGCCGGCGTTGCGCTCCTTCGCCCAGCGTCCCACCAGCAGATCGATCTCGCTCAGGATCTCATCTTCGTTGATGTTCTCGCGGTACATGCGCGGAATGCGCGTGCCTTCGCGGTTGCCGCCCAAATGCAGGTTATAGCGGCCGACCGCCTTGCCCACCAGCCCCAGCTCCGCCAGCAGCGCGCGGCCACAGCCGTTCGGGCAGCCGGTGATGCGCAGCACGATATGCTCGTCGCCCACCCCATGCCGATGCATAATCCCTTCCACCTTGGTGACAAACTGCGGCAGGAAGCGCTCGGCCTCCGCCATCGCCAGCGGGCAGGTCGGGAACGATACGCAGGCCATCGAGTTCTTCCGTTGCTCGCTGATCTGGTCGTCGATCAGGCCATGATCGCGCGCCAAGGCTTCGATCTTCGCCTTCTCGCTTTCCGGCACGCCGGCGATGATCACGTTTTGGTTCGCCGTCAGACGGAAGTCGCCTTTATGGATCTTGGCGATCTCCGCCATGCCGGTCTTCAGCGGGCGCCCCGGATAGTCCAGCAGGCGGCCGTTCTCGATAAACAGCGTCAGGTGCCACTGATCGTCTATGCCCTTCACCCAACCGATGCGATCGCCGCGGCCGGTGAATTCATACGGCCGGATCGGCGCGAAGGTGATGCCGGCGCGCTTTTCCACTTCGGCGCGGAAAACGTCCACCCCAACGCGCTCCAGCGTGTATTTGGTTTTGGCGTTCTTGCGGTCGGTACGGTTGCCCCAGTCGCGCTGCGTGGTCACCACCGCTTCCGCCACCGCCAGCGTATGCTCGAGCGGAATGTAGCCGAACTCGCTGGCCTGGCGCGCGTAGGTTTTCTTGTTGCCGTGCTCAATGGACAGCCCGCCGCCCACCAGCAGGTTGAAGCCCACCAGCTTGCCGTTTTCGGCGATCGCCACGAAGTTCATGTCGTTAGCGTGCAGATCGACGTCGTTCTGCGGCGGGATCACCACCGTGGTTTTAAATTTGCGCGGCAGGTAGGTCGGCCCCAGAATCGGCTCTTCGTCGGTGGTGGCCACCTTCTCCTGATCCAGCCACACCTCTGCGTAGGCGCGGGTGCGCGGCAGCAGGTGTTCGGAGATCTTCTTCGCCCACTCGTAGGCTTCCTGATGCAGCTCGGACTCCACCGGATTGGAGGTGCACAGCACGTTGCGGTTCACGTCGTTGGCGGTCGCCAGCGCGTCCAGCCCCAGGCGGTTCAGCAGCTGGTGCACCGGTTTGACGTTGCCTTTCAGAATGCCGTGAAACTGGAACGTTTGGCGGTTGGTGATGCGAATGCTGCCGTACAGCGTGCTCTCCTGGGCGAACTTGTCGATGCCCAGCCACTGCTGCGGGCTGATGATGCCACCCGGCAGGCGACAGCGCAGCATCATGGCGTGGCGCGGCTCCAGCTTCTGCTCGGCGCGTTCGGCGCGAATGTCGCGGTCATCCTGCTGGTACATGCCGTGAAAACGGATCAGCAGGAAGTTGTCGCCGTTGAAGCCGCCGGTCAGGCCGTCGTTCAAATCTTCGGCGATGGTGCCACGCAAGAAGTTGCTTTCCTTCTTCATGCGCTCCGCATCGGCCAGTTTGCCTTCGACTACCAAAGGCCCGGGGTGTTTATCACTCATCAGTAAACATCTCGCTGATAACGGCGCTCAAGGCGCAGCTCACTTAAAAATTCATCCGCCTGCTCGGTATCCATGCCACCGTGCTCGGCCACCAGTTCCAGTAATGTGTTTTCCACGTCTTTTGCCATGCGATTGGCATCGCCGCAGACGTAAATGTGCGCGCCTTCCTGAATCCAGCGCCACACTTCCGCGCCCTGTTCGCGCAGTTTGTCTTGTACATATATTTTATGTTGCTGGTCACGGGACCAGGCCAGATCGATGCGGGTCAGCAGGCCGTCTTTCACATAGCGCTGCCATTCGACCTGATACAGGAAATCTTCGGTAAAGTGCGGGTTGCCGAAGAACAGCCAGTTTTTGCCGCCGGCACCGTCGGCGTCGCGCTGCTGCATAAAGGCGCGGAACGGCGCGATGCCGGTGCCCGGGCCGATCATGATCACCGGCGTTTCCGGGTTGGCCGGCAGGCGGAAGTTATCGTTGTGTTCGATAAACACCCGCACGTCGCCGTCTTCCTCCAGGCGATCCGCCAGGAAGCCGGAGGCGCCGCCGCTGCGGGCGCGCCCGTCGATGTCGTAACGCACCACGCCCACGGTGATGTGGACTTCGCTTTCGTTCTCCGCCTGTGAGGAGGCGATGGAGTACAGGCGCGGCGTCAGCGGGCGCAGCAGGCCGACCAGCTGTTCGGCGCTCAAGTCCGCCGGCGCCTGGCGCACCATGTCGACGATCGGCGTGTTGTGCGCGTAATGCTGCAGCGCGGCTTTATCCGCCAGCAGGCCGATCAGCGTTTCGTCGCGCGACAGCGCGGCGTATTTATCGACGATCGGCGTGGTGTTCTGCGTCAGCTCGAAATGGCTGCGCAGCGCCTGCGCCAGCGGCAGGGTCTGCCCTTCCACCTCGACCGGCTCGTCGCCTTTCAGCCACAACAGCTGCACCAGTTCGTCCACCAGCGCCGGATCGTTGTCGAACCATACGCCGAGCGCATCGCCCGGCTGATAGCGCAGGCCGGAGTCGCCCAGATCGATCTCGATATGGCGCACGTCTTTATCCGACGCGCGGCCGGTAATTTTCTGCTTGACCGCCAGTTGGGCGGTGAGCGGCTGTTCCTTGCTGTACGGGCTGCTGTCGATCAGATCGACCGCGCCGCTGGCCAACACGCCCGGCGCGGCGCTTGCCGCCGGCGCGCGCGCCTTCAGCACCGACACCACCTGTTTGCGCCAGGCGGCGGCCAGTTCCTGGTACTCCACGTCGGCGTCCACGCGCTCCACCAGGCGCTCGGCGCCCAGCTCGGCCAGCTTGCCGTCGAAATCCTTGCCAGACTGGCAGAAATTCTCATAAGAGGTGTCGCCCAGCCCGAACACCGCAAAAGCGGTATCATTCAGCTTCGGCGCCTTTTTCGAGAACAGGAATTTATGCAGCGCCACCGCTTCTTCCGCCGGCTCGCCTTCTCCTTGCGTGGAGGCGACGATCACCAACAGGCGCTCTTGAGCTATCTGCTTGAACTTGTAGTCGCCGGCGCTGATCAGCGTGGCGCTCAGATTGGCGGCCAGCAGATCGTCGCGCAGCTGCTCCGCCAGGCGGCGCGCATTGCCGGTCTGCGAAGCGGAAATGATGGTGATGCCGGCGGCAGCCGCAGGGGCAACAGGCGCAATGGCCACGGCTCCGGGCTGTTGATTGACCATGCCCCAAAAATAACCGGACAGCCACGCCAGCTGCGTCGGCGAATAGTCGCCGATCGTCGCCTGCAAGCGTGCCAGCTGTTCGGGCGTCAGCGGGAGCAAAGATGTTGGAGGAGCCTGAGTCGTCATTGCTGTACTTATTTCCTATACTTAGCGCCTTTCCTGCCAGGCGCGCGCCAGTGTCAGTCGCTGTCTCTTCGCTGCGTCGGGCGTGCGGAAAAGATCAGGAGAGTTTGTAAGGTTACCGAGCAGAATAGCAACGATTAAATAAGGGATAGCAATAAATCATAACCAAAATGACTAAGCTGTTTTTCTGGTAAGGGATAACGCTTAAACCGTTAAACAAAGTTTTTTATCCAGATGAAATTAAAGCGCTTTTTTTCATCGTTTTTTCACCGTTCAACATTTCGGCTCATAGCCCCAGCCGATAGGTGCCGCAAACACCAAACAAAAAAAGTGTTAAACGGGCGCGTTGACCGTGGCGGTAGACCATAACGGTATAAATGGCAAGCAGACGCGCTTTCCGGTACTATGCGGCGGTTTTTGAGTCAATGAGGCCGTAATAATGGCAACCACGCTGTTTAAAGATTTTCAGTTTGAAGCCGCACACCGCTTGCCGCACGTGCCGGAGGGCCATAAATGCGGCCGTCTGCATGGGCATTCGTTTATGGTGCGTCTGGAAGTGACCGGTGAAGTGGATCCCCACACCGGTTGGGTGATGGATTTCGCCGAGCTCAAGGCTGTGTTTTCCCCGATCTGGGAACGGCTGGATCACCATTATCTGAACGATATTCCAGGATTGGAAAATCCCACCAGCGAAGTGCTCGCCGCCTGGATTTGGCAGCAGCTCAAGCCCCAGCTGCCGGAATTGACGGCGGTGATGGTGAAAGAGACCTGTACGGCGGGATGCGTATATAAAGGTTAAAAGAAAGGGCGCCGCAATGGCGCCCTGATTTTAGGCGATGTTCAGATACTTGTGGGTCTGCATCGACAGCCGCCAATTGCGCGCGATACAGGTTTCAATACACAGACGGGTCGCCTCTTCTTTCTGGCTGATCGGCTGCAGTGCGATAATGCGCGCCTTGTCATCCTGCAACGTCGCCAGCAGCGCATCCAGTGCCTCGATGTCGCGCTCGCGCGCCACCGGATGCTTCACCTCGTCGGCGCGCCGCAGCGCCTGATCCAACACCTTCATGCCGCCGCGCATATTCACCTTGGGCGAAACCGTCACCCAGGTGTTGGCGGAACAGCGAATTTCGTGGGTGCCGCTGGTCTCAATCTGGCAACGGTAGCCGTGCTGTTCGAACAGCTCGGTCAGCGGCGCCAGATCGTAGATGCAGGGTTCGCCGCCGGTGATCACCACATGACGCGCGGTGTAGCCTTGCTGACGCATCACCGCCAGCAGCTGCTCGGCGCTGGCACTGCCCCAGGCGTCGCTCTCTTCTGTTTTGACCAGGATCCGTTGCAGGTCTACTTCCCGATGGGCTTCCTTTTCCCAGGTATGTTTGGTGTCGCACCAGCTGCACCCTACCGGGCAGCCCTGCAGGCGGATGAAAATGGCCGGCACGCCGGTGAAAAAGCCTTCGCCTTGCAAGGTTTGGAACATCTCGTTGATCGGGTACTGCATCGGTTTCTCAATCTGGAAAAGTAAAAAACGATTATCGCAGATTCCGGCTCGGCGACCAAACGGCCAAAATTGTATTAAATTTTTTCCTCCGCGCCGCCGCCAGCATATCTCACCGCCAATGGCGTTCATTTAATTTGTTAACCGGTCTTAGGCCTTTCATCCACGGTGCAACCTGCTCCACAGAAAACAACACGAAGTTAACAAATAAGATAATTATATTTGACATAAAGCGCCGACGCGCAGATGTATATACAAGCAAACACAAGCCGAGCATCAGTTTCGGCCACGTACTATTCATCACGACTACATCTGCGTTTAGAGGGTGCCATGACTCATTCCACCAGCGAGTTAAACATTCAACAGGCCATCGACGACAGCAAGTTTTCGCTGTTTCACTGGACACTGATCATTCTCGGATTCCTGATCCTCGCCATCGACGGTTTCGATACCGCCGCCATGGGCTATATCGCCCCCTCGGTCGCCAAAGACTGGGGCATCGTCAAACAGGATCTGGGGCCGGTGCTGAGCGCCGCGCTGCTGGGGCTGTCGCTCGGCGCGCTGATCGCCGGGCCAATCTCCGACCGCATCGGCCGCAAGCGCGTGCTGGTGTTTTCCTGCCTGTTCTTCGGCCTGTCAAGCCTGGCCACCGCCTACGCCGGCTCGCTCAATAGCCTGACGCTGTGGCGTTTCCTCACCGGCCTCGGGCTGGGAGCGGCGATGCCCAACGCTATCACGCTGATCTCCGAATACGCGCCGCAGCGCTGCCGTTCGCTGGCGATCAATACCATGTATTGCGGCTTTCCGCTGGGCGCGGCCGGCGGCGGCGCCATTTCATCGTGGCTGATCCCGAGCTACGGCTGGCACAGCGTGCTGTTGCTCGGCGCCATTGCGCCGCTGGCGTTGACGGTGTTGCTGATCCTGCTGCTGCCGGAATCGGTCAAATATATGGTCAACCGCGGGCAGGATGCGGCGAAGATCAAACGCATCGCGCAACGCTTCGTCAGCCAGAGCCTCGACGGCGTGACGCGTTTCTACCTGTATGAAGAGAAGCTGACGCAGGTCAAGACCAGCGTCGGGCTGCTGTTCAGTCGCCCTTACCTGCTCGGCACGCTGATGCTGTGGGTGACCTACTTCATGGGGCTGGTGATCTACTACGTGTTGCTGAGCTGGATGCCGATCCTGATGCAGGGCTTGGGCTATCAGCTGGAGCAATCGGCGATGCTCACCTCGCTGTTCACCTTCGGCGGCACGCTGGGCATCCTGGTGGCCGGCTGGCTGATGGACCGCTGGAATGCGCACAAAGTGGTCTCGAGCGGCTTTGTCGTCACCGCCCTGCTGATCGTGGCGATGGCCACCGAAGACAAACAGATCGTGCTGCTGGGCGCCTTCATCTTCCTGATGGGCGTCACCATGAACGGCGCGCAGTCCGGGCTGCAAACGCTGGCGGCCACCTTCTACCCGACCCACAGCCGCGCCACCGGCATCGCCTGGATGCAGGGCATCGGCCGCTTCGGCGGCGTCGCCGGCACCATGATGGGCGCCCAACTGCTGGCGATGCAGTGGGAAGTGCAGAGCATCCTGATGTTCCTGTGCGTACCGGCGCTGATCGCCGCCATCGCCACGGTGTGCAAGATGAGCCGCAAGCCGATGCTGCAACCGGCCGCCTGAGCCTGGCAAGCCCGTCCACGGCGGGCTTTCTTGCCGCGGTGATAGGGCTTGTTTATCCTCCGCCGCCAACTGTAATCAGTCTGTAAAAATATTGTGACTAGCCGCCCAAAAATGAGTCAACTTTAATTCATTTTTGCCGAACAGCTCACTTTTCTCCGGCTTTTCGCACATGAAACCGGCGATAAAAAATCGCATATCAACCTGATATAAAAAGAAAATAACTTTTTCTTATGCCACTTTTCAGCGGCAACTGGTCAGTGTTGCATATGCTTGTACATACAAGTATATGTTAATAAGCCCTACGCATTGTTATGCCGTGGTACTCATCCCCACCGCGGCATGGAATCTGCACCGATACTGTTTGAGGAAAATGCTGTGACTACAAATAACAAAGTTCGCAATGTCGATGTACGCGCGCCACGCGGCACACAATTAAACGCAAAAAGCTGGCTGACCGAAGCGCCGTTACGCATGCTGATGAACAACCTCGATCCTGAAGTTGCGGAGAACCCACACGAGCTGGTGGTGTACGGCGGCATCGGCCGCGCCGCGCGCGACTGGGATTGCTACGACAAGATCGTCGAAACCCTGAAAACGCTGGAAGAAGACGAAACCCTTCTGGTGCAGTCCGGCAAACCGGTCGGCGTATTCAAAACCCACAGCAACGCGCCGCGCGTGCTGATCGCCAACTCCAACCTGGTGCCGCACTGGGCAACCTGGGAACACTTCAACGAGCTGGACGCCAAAGGCCTGGCGATGTACGGCCAGATGACCGCCGGCAGTTGGATCTACATCGGCAGCCAGGGCATCGTTCAGGGCACCTATGAAACCTTCGTCGAAGCGGGCCGCCAGCACTACGACGGCAGCCTGCAGGGGCGCTGGGTGCTGACCGCCGGTCTGGGCGGCATGGGCGGCGCGCAGCCGCTGGCCGCCACGCTGGCGGGCGCCTGCTCGCTGAACATCGAATGTCAGCAGAGCCGCATCGATTTCCGTCTGAAAACCCGCTACGTCGATGAGCAGGCCAAAGATTTGGACGACGCGCTGGCCCGCATCAAAAAATACACCGCCGAAGGCAAAGCCATCTCCATCGCCCTGTGCGGCAACGCGGCGGAAATCCTGCCTGAGCTGGTGCGCCGCGGCGTGCGCCCGGACATGGTCACCGACCAGACCAGCGCCCACGACCCGCTGAACGGCTACCTGCCGAAGGGTTGGAGCTGGGAAGAGTATCGCCAGCGCGCACAGACCGAGCCGGCCAAGGTGGTCGCCGCCGCCAAGCAGTCGATGGCCGATCACGTCAAAGCCATGCTGGCGTTCCAGCAGATGGGCGTGCCGACCTTCGACTACGGCAACAACATTCGCCAGATGGCGAAAGAAACCGGCGTCGACAACGCCTTCGACTTCCCAGGCTTCGTGCCGGCCTACATCCGTCCGCTGTTCTGCCGCGGCATCGGGCCGTTCCGCTGGGCGGCGCTGTCCGGCGATCCGCAGGACATCTACAAAACCGACGCCATGGTGAAAGAGCTGATCCCGGATGACGAACACCTGCACCGCTGGCTGGACATGGCGCGCGAGCGCATCAGCTTCCAGGGCCTGCCGGCGCGCATCTGCTGGGTTGGCCTCGGCCAGCGCGCCAAGCTGGGCCTGGCGTTCAACGAGATGGTGCGCCGCGGCGAACTGTCCGCCCCGATCGTCATCGGCCGCGACCATCTGGATTCCGGCTCTGTTTCCAGCCCGAACCGTGAAACCGAAGCGATGAAAGACGGCTCAGATGCGGTCTCCGACTGGCCGCTGCTGAACGCCCTGCTGAACACCGCCAGCGGCGCCACCTGGGTTTCCCTGCACCACGGCGGCGGCGTCGGCATGGGCTTCTCCCAACACTCCGGCATGGTGATCGTCTGCGACGGCACCGACGAAGCCGCCGAGCGCATCGCCCGCGTGCTGCACAATGACCCGGCTACCGGGGTCATGCGTCACGCCGACGCCGGCTACGATATCGCTATCGACTGCGCCCGCGAGCAAGGCCTGAACCTGCCGATGGTTGCCGCGACCCAAGGAGAAAAAGCATGAAAGCGCTGACTATTCGCCCGGGCAAACTGACGCTGGCCCAGCTACGCGACGTCTATCAACACCCGGTGACGCTGACGCTGGACGACAACGCCTACGGCCCTATCCAACAGAGCGTGGCCTGCGTGGAACGCATCGTTGAAGAAAACCGCACCACTTACGGCATCAACACCGGATTTGGCCTGCTGGCTTCGACGCGCATCGCCCGCGACGATTTGGAAAACCTGCAGCGTTCGATCGTGCTGTCACACGCCGCCGGCGTGGGCGAGCCGACCGACGACAATCTGGTGCGCCTGATCATGGTGCTGAAGATCAACAGCCTGTCGCGCGGCTTCTCCGGCATTCGCCTGGAAGTTATCCAGGCGCTGATCGCGCTGGTCAACGCCGAAGTCTATCCGCATATTCCGCTGAAAGGCTCCGTCGGCGCCTCCGGCGACCTGGCGCCGCTGGCGCACATGAGCCTGGTGCTGCTGGGCGAAGGTAAGGCACGCCATCAGGGCCAATGGCTGCCGGCGACCGAAGCGCTGGCCAAAGCCGGCCTGAAACCGCTGACGCTGGCGGCGAAAGAGGGCCTGGCATTGCTGAACGGCACCCAGGTCTCCGCCGCCTTCGCGCTGCGCGGCCTGTTCGATGCCGAAGATCTGTTCGCGGCCGCCACCGTGGCGGGCAGCCTGACGGTGGAAGCGGCGCTGGGCTCTCGCAGCCCGTTCGATGCGCGTATCCACGAGGTGCGCGGCCAGCGCGGCCAGATCGACGCCGCCCTCGCCTATCGCCACCTGCTCGGCGCGCGCAGCGAAGTCTCCGACTCGCACCGCAACTGTGAAAAAGTGCAGGATCCTTACTCCCTGCGCTGCCAGCCACAGGTGATGGGCGCCTGCCTGACGCAGATCCGCCAGGCCGCCGAGGTGCTGGAAATCGAAGCCAACGCCGTCTCCGATAACCCGCTGGTGTTCGCCGAACAGGGCGACGTGCTGTCCGGCGGCAACTTCCACGCCGAACCGGTGGCTATGGCCGCCGATAACCTGGCGCTGGCATTCGCCGAAATCGGTTCGCTGTCCGAGCGCCGCATCTCGCTGATGATGGACAAACACATGTCGCAGCTGCCACCGTTCCTGGTGGAGAACGGCGGCGTGAACTCCGGCTTCATGATCGCTCAGGTCACCGCCGCAGCGCTGGCCAGCGAAAACAAAGCGCTGGCGCATCCATCAAGCGTCGACAGCATTCCGACCTCCGCCAACCAGGAGGACCACGTTTCCATGGCGCCGGCCGCCGGCCGCCGCCTGTGGAACATGGCGGACAACGTACGCGGTATTCTGGCGGTCGAGTGGCTGGCCGCCTGCCAGGGCCTGGATTTCCGCAACGGCCTGAAGACCTCGGAAGGTCTGGAGCAGGCGCGCCGTCTGCTGCGCGAGCATGTCAGTTTCTACGACAAGGATCGTTTCTTCGCCCCCGACATTGAAGCCGCCAGCCAACTCTTGGCGGCCGGTCACCTGACATCGCTGCTGCCTGCGGCGCTGCTGCCTAGCCAGGCATAATCATCACATACTGAATCACGCAGTTTGTTCTGCCCCGCCGGGTGCGTTCCACCCGGCGCGGGCAGCGCGTGCCTGTTCGGCAAACACTTAACGGGAAGCAACATGCGTAACGAAACAACACAACTCAGACGCGGACTAAACGCGCGACATATCCGTTTCATGGCTCTCGGCTCGGCGATCGGCACCGGCCTGTTCTACGGCTCCGCCGGCGCCATCCAGCTGGCCGGCCCGGCGGTGCTGCTGGCCTACCTGGTGGGCGGCGCGGCGGTATTCATGGTGATGCGCGCGCTGGGCGAAATGGCGGTGCACCAGCCAGTTTCCGGTTCGTTCGGCCACTACGCCAGCCACTATCTCGGCCCGCTGGCCGGGTTCCTCACCGGCTGGACCTACACCTTTGAAATGGTGATCGTCGCCCTGGCGGACGTCACTGCCTTCGGCATCTATATGGGGCTGTGGTTCCCGGACGTCGCCCAGTGGGTCTGGGTGCTCAGCATCATCCTGTTTATCGGCGCGCTCAACCTGTGCAGCGTCAAGGTTTTCGGCGAGCTGGAGTTCTGGCTGTCGCTGGTCAAGGTCGCCGCCATCGTGGCGATGATCGTCGGCGGTGCGGCGGTAATGCTGTTCGGTTTCGGGCAAGCCCAGCACGCCACCGGCATCAGCAACCTGTGGCAGCACGGCGGCTTTATGCCTAACGGCATCGGCGGCGTGGTCGCGTCATTAGCGGTAGTGATGTTCGCCTTCGGCGGCATCGAGATCATCGGCATCACCGCCAGCGAGGCGAAAGACCCCGCCAAAGTGCTGCCGAAGGCGATCAACGCCGTACCGGTGCGCATCCTGCTGTTTTACGTGCTGACGCTGACGGTGCTGATGGCGATCTATCCGTGGAACAGCATCGGCCAGAACGGCAGCCCGTTCGTTGAGATCTTCAGCAACCTCGGCATCAGCTCCGCCGCCAACGTGCTGAACGTGGTGGTGATCACCGCGGCCATTTCGGCCATCAACAGCGACATCTTCGGCGCCGGCCGCATGATGTACGGCATGGCGCAGGACGGCCAGGCGCCGCGCAGCTTCACCAAGCTGACCGCCAGCGGCGTACCGTGGATGACAGTGCTGGTGATGTCGGTCGCCCTGCTACTGGCGGTGGTGCTCAACTACCTGATCCCGGAGAAGGTCTTCATGATCATCGCCTCAATCGCCACCTTCGCCACCGTCTGGGTGTGGCTGATGATCCTGCTGTCGCAGATCGTCATGCGCCGCACGCTGTCGCCGGAAGAAACGCGTCAGTTGAGCTTCCCGGTGCCGTGGTGGCCGGTGGCGCCGGCATTGGCGACCGCCTTTATGGCGTTCGTCATCGGCCTGCTCGGCTACTTCGAAGAGAGCCGCATCGCCCTGTACGTCGGGCTGGTGTGGATCGCGTTCCTCACCGCGGCTTACTGGCTGTGGGTACGCAAAAAAGGCGGCGGTTCGCCGGTGACCACAGCGACGCAACAGATGTAACGCTCGCTTCGGCTAAAACCCGCTGCGGCGGGTTTTTTTATTGCGCCTGCGCCAGCGCTTGCAGGATATCCGCCTGCAGATCGTCAAACGCCTCCAGCCCGGCGGACAGCCGCACCAGCCCCTCGCTGATGTGGTGCCGTTTCCGCTCTTCCGGCGTGTAGGCCGAGTGCGTCATGCTGGCCGGGTGTTGCGCCAGGCTTTCGCAATCGCCCAGGCTGACCGCGCGCAAGATGAGCTGCAGCGCGTTGAGGAAGCGAATGCCCGCACGCAGGCCACCCCGCAGCTCAAACGCCAGCATGCCGCCGGGGCGCGCCATTTGCCGCTGCGCCAACGCATGCTGCGGGAAGTTCGCCAGGCCGGGGTAATACACCCGCTCGACCGCCGGATGCTCCGCCAACATCTCCGCCAGGCGCTGCGCATTATCGCAATGACGATCCATGCGCAGCGGCAAAGTTTTCATCCCGCGCAGCACCAGCGCGGCATCCTGCGCTGACAGTACCGCCCCATTCATGTCCTTTAGCCCCTCCAGACGGATCGCCTCGGCCAACGCCTGACGCGTCACCGCGATCCCGGCCAGGAGATCCCCGTGCCCGCCGAGGTACTTGGTCGCCGAGTGCACCACGATATCGGCGCCTAGCGCCAAAGGCCGCTGCAGATAGGGCGTACAGTAGGTGTTGTCCACCAGCAACAGCGCCTGATGCCGATGGGCGATCTCCGCCACGGCGGCGATATCGATCAAACGCATATTGGGATTGGCCGGCGTTTCGCAATACACCAGGCGGGTACGCGGTCCAATGGCCGCCGCCAACCGCTCCGGCCGGGTCAAATCAACGTGGGTTATCTTGACGCCAAAGCGCGCCAGACCATGATGAAAGTAGCTGAAGGTGCAACCATAGACGGTTTCGTCGACAATCAGCTCATCACCCGGTCTGAGCAGCGTCCAACAACACGCGGTGATCGCCCCCATGCCGGAAGCGAACGCCACCGCCGCCTCCCCCTCCTCCAGGTTGGCGATGCGTTGCTCGAGCAGGTTTAACGTCGGGTTGGCGATGCGCGAGTAAAAGTACCCCGGCTCGGTGCCGGCAAAGCAGGCGCCGCCGTATTCCGCCGTGGGAAAAGCAAACGTAGAGCTCATAAACACCGGCGGAGACAGTGCCCCCTGATACCGCTGAGGATCGTAGCCGTAATGAATAGCCCGGGTGGCAAAGTCGTGGCCAACTGCTGTAGCGGACATAACACAACTCCTTACCTGAGTGAGTGAAGCTTAATTCGACGATTCATCTGGCAGGGCTGACGGCAACGCGCTGTCTCGCGTGCGCCGGCCGATGATTTGTAAAGTACGCAGCAGCAACGTTAACCCCAGCAGGGTATCCGGCTGCTTCAGCAAGGCGTACAGCGCGCGAAAACTGGCCGGTGGTGGATTCAACTGCAGCTCGCTGTGCGCCATCTGCAGCGCCGTTCCGCCTTCCCAGCCGAGGGTCACCAAACCTTCAAAGACGCCGGCTAATTTCTCCACCAGCGCGTTGTCGGCAATATCCACCACGTCCGACAACAGCGACAACAGATCGACCACGTTATCCAACCGGCCACCCGCCAGCAGCGGCTGCAGTTTCTCGAGCAACGCCGCCAATGATTGCAGGTCAGCCGCATGCACCGTGCTTTCCGTCATATCAGCCCCCTTACCGTGGCCCAGTAAAGGCCGCGGTTAAACCCATTGCGCAGCATGCCGCCCACCTTGGTGGCGGGCGTCGGCAGCACGTCGTGACGGTAGTCGTACACCAGCGGCATGCCGGCATTCAGCCCCATTTGCGCGACCGCCTGCACCTTGCCGTCATAATGGCTCACGGTTTGGCCCAGCCGCATTTCCGCCACGATGTTGTCGGCAATGACCGGCGCCTGATTATGGCAAGAGCCGCCGGCCTTGCTGACCGGCAAATCCACGGTATCGCCTATGACATACACGCCCTGTTGGCCGTAGACCTGCAGCGTTTGATGATCGGTCGGCAGCCAGCCTTCACCGTTTTGACTCTCGCTCAACCCGGTATTGCGCACCGCCTCGACTGCGCGAATCGGCGGCGTTGCCATCAGAATGTCGAACGGCTGCTCTTCCCCCTCAGCGGAATAGGCGATGTTACGTTGGGCGTCTACCCGGCTGAGGGTAAACCCACGCTGGTGGAGAATGTCACGTGCGGCAAAAATGGCGGGCAGCGCTTCGCCGGTCGGGCGCTGTAAAAACAGGCAGTTACGCAGCAGTTGAGAAATGGTTGGGTAGGTATAAACGATCTCCACCGCCTTGCGCACGCCGCGCCGCCGCAGGTAGTCGTCCAGCATCAGGGTGGTTTCGATCGGCGCGATGCCGCACTGATGGGGCACGTTGGGCGTTTCAGGGAAGGACACGGTGATGAAAATGCGGCCTTTCTCGATCGTCGCCAGCTTATGCGCCAACTGCCGCGCGGCCTGATACTGGTAGAAATGATCGCCCGCCTGCGCCAACCCTTCGATGCGCTCTGGCCAAGGTACGCAGCCGGTGGCGAAAACCAGAAAGTCATAGGAGTAAAGCTTACCGCTTTGCGTCGCTATACTTCGCTGTTTTAAATCGAAAGATTCCGCTTTATCAATAATAAACTGTATTTCAGGCCGCAATAAACTCCGCTGTGAACGCGTGAGCTCCTGCTTGAAAAAAGTATTGAATGCCACATACATAAACGCCGGTTTGTAATAATGCAGCGGTGAATCCGATATCATTAATAACTCAACTTTATTATTAATAATTTCCCGGTGCAATTTTGCGGCCAATAAATTGGCCAATATGGTGCCGCCGGTTCCGCCGCCGACAATGATGATTCGCTGTCGCATCAAGCCCTCGCTCAACCGGCCAGCAAGCCGGCAGTATTAAGGTATGGTGATGTTCAAGGTCTACGGCAGAACGGCGAGAAATAAACTGCCTTATTGGCAGTCTAGTAACGAATAGTTATAAAGCAAACAAAATTGGAATATAAAATAAGCGCGTTTACTATCTTTAATGAAATTATCGGGTTAAACAAAACCACGCTTTCAATAAAAAACTTATTATTAAAATGACAATCATCACGAATTTAAAACATAAAAAAACCCGCCGCGGCGGGTTTTTATTTAGCAACCGAATCGGTCGAACTTACTGGCCTTTAACTTCTTTCAGGCCGTTGAACGGCGCACGGTCACCCAGCGCTTCTTCGATACGGATCAGTTGGTTGTACTTGGCAACGCGGTCAGAACGGCTCATGGAACCGGTTTTGATCTGACCAGCCGCAGTCCCTACCGCCAGGTCAGCGATGGTCGCGTCTTCGGTTTCACCGGAACGGTGAGAGATCACCGCAGTGTAACCGGCGTCTTTCGCCATCTTGATAGCTGCCAGGGTTTCGGTCAGAGAACCGATCTGGTTGAACTTGATCAGGATGGAGTTAGCGATGCCTTTCTCGATGCCTTCTTTCAGGATCTTGGTGTTGGTCACGAACAGATCGTCGCCAACCAGCTGGATTTTGTCGCCCAGTACTTTGGTCTGGTAAGCGAAGCCCGCCCAGTCGGATTCATCCAGGCCGTCTTCGATAGACACGATTGGGTACTGTTTGGTCAGCTCTTCCAGGAAGTGAGTGAACTCTTCGGAAGTGAAGGCTTTGTTACCTTCGCCGGCCAGCACGTATTTACCGTCTTTGTAGAATTCGGAAGCCGCGCAGTCCATCGCCAGAGTGACGTCTTTGCCCAGCTCGTAGCCCGCCGCTTTTACCGCTTCAGCGATAACCGCCAGCGCTTCGGCGTTGGAACCCAGGTTTGGCGCATAGCCGCCTTCGTCGCCCACGGCGGTGTTCATGCCTTTGGCTTTCAGAACTTTCGCCAGGTGGTGGAACACTTCAGAACCGATGCGCACCGCTTCTTTCAGGGTCTTCGCGCCAACCGGCTGAATCATGAATTCCTGAATGTCGACGTTGTTGTCAGCGTGCTCGCCGCCGTTGATGATGTTCATCATCGGCAGTGGCATGGAGAATTTGCCTGGGGTGCCGTTCAGTTCAGCGATGTGCTCGTACAGCGGCATGCCTTTAGAGGCTGCAGCCGCTTTCGCTGCTGCCAGGGAAACCGCCAGAATGGCGTTGGCGCCGAAGTTGGATTTGTTTTCGGTGCCGTCCAGCTCGATCATGATCTTGTCGATGTTCGCCTGGTCTTTGGCATCTTTACCCAGTACTGCCTGAGCAATCGGACCGTTTACTGCAGCAACGGCTTTCAGTACGCCTTTACCCAGGAAACGAGACTTGTCACCGTCACGCAGTTCCAGCGCTTCGCGGGAACCGGTAGAAGCACCTGACGGCGCAGCAGCCAGGCCGACGAAACCGCCTTCCAGATGAACTTCGGCTTCAACAGTCGGGTTACCGCGGGAGTCGATGATTTCACGACCGATGACTTTAACGATTTTGGACATTAGGTTTTCCTCAGTACAAGTTAAACTAAAACTCCAGACAAACAGCGCGCGGTTCTCACCGCGCGCCGCCTACCAAATATGTTATTTCACCTGGCGCTTCTGATGCTCGCCAGCGGCTTTCACGAAGCCGGCGAACAGCGGATGCCCATCACGCGGCGTAGACGTAAATTCCGGGTGGAACTGACAGGCTACAAACCACGGGTGATTCGGCAGTTCAATGATCTCAACCAGCTTGTTGTCGGCGGAACGACCGGCGACACGCAGCCCTGCGGCTTCGATCTGCTTCAACAGCATGTTGTTAACTTCGTAACGGTGACGATGACGCTCGACAATGGTCGGTTCGCCGTACAGCTGGCGCACCAGGCTGTTGTCGCTCAGGTTGCACTGTTGGCCACCTACGCGCATCGTGCCGCCCAAATCGCTTTCTTCGCTGCGCACTTCGACGTTGCCGTCTTCATCGCGCCATTCGGTGATCAACGCCACCACCGGGTACTTACAGTCTGGCATAAACTCGGTGGAGTTGGCGTTCTCCATCCCCGCCACGTTGCGAGCGAACTCCATCAACGCCACCTGCATGCCCAGGCAAATGCCCAGATAAGGAATGTTGTTCTCGCGCGCATAGCGTGCGGTCATCACTTTGCCTTCCACGCCGCGATAGCCAAAGCCGCCCGGGATCAGGATCGCGTCCAGCCCTTTCAGCACTTCCACGCCGCGGGTTTCCACGTCCTGCGAGTCGATCAGCTTGATGTTCACGGTCAGACGGTTTTTCAGCCCGCCGTGCTTCAGCGCTTCAATCACCGACTTGTAGGCGTCCGGCAGCTCAACGTATTTACCGACCATACCGATGGTCACTTCGCCGCCCGGATTGGCTTCTTCGTAGATAACCTGTTCCCATTCGGCCAGGTTGGCTTCCGGCGCGTTCAGGCTGAATCGTTTACAAATATAATCGTCCAGTCCCTGAGATTTCAATAGGCCTGGGATTTTATAAATAGAATCAACGTCTTTCAGAGAGATAACCGCTTTTTCCGGCACGTTGCAGAAAAGCGCGATTTTAGCGCGTTCGTTAGCAGGAACCGCGCGATCGGAGCGGCAAATCAGCACATCAGGCTGAATACCGATGGAAAGCAGCTCTTTTACGGAATGCTGGGTCGGCTTGGTTTTCACTTCGCCCGCCGCCGCCATGTACGGCACCAGCGTCAGGTGCATGTACAGCGTGTGCTCGCGGCCCACTTCCACCGCCATCTGACGGATGGCTTCGAGGAACGGCAGCGATTCGATATCGCCGACGGTGCCGCCGATTTCCACCAGCACCACATCGTGGCCTTCGCCGCCTTCGATGATGCGCTCTTTGATCGCGTTGGTGATGTGCGGAATGACCTGCACGGTCGCGCCCAGATAGTCGCCGCGGCGTTCTTTACGCAGCACGTCGGAGTAGATGCGGCCGGTGGTGAAGTTGTTGCGACGCGACATTTTGGTGCGGATGAAGCGCTCGTAGTGACCCAAATCCAGATCGGTTTCTGCGCCGTCTTCGGTGACGAAAACTTCCCCATGCTGAATCGGGCTCATGGTGCCCGGATCCACGTTGATGTACGGGTCCAGTTTCATGATGGTAACGTTGAGGCCACGGGCTTCAAGAATAGCCGCCAGAGAGGCTGCGGCAATGCCTTTACCCAGAGAGGATACGACCCCGCCGGTCACAAAAATATAATTAGTTGTCATGCTGAACCTGAGAGTTTAGGTTTAAAGACGATGGAAGAACCAGGACGGGAAAGTAGTATACCCGAACCTCTCCTGACCTACAAACGATCGTTTTGCTGTCCATCATCTCGGCCGCCCTCCCGTGTTCATCAGGGTTTACTCCGCCGGCGCCCCGCAAACCCTCCAGGAAATACAAAGAGTTAGCGGAGAAAATTTCTTTTTACCGCCCCTCGGGAGCGATAAAACGCCTTAGATTTCAGTTTGTTGGCCTTTTGCTGCCGACGGCAGCCATGCGCCTGTGACCTGACTGCAAGCTTAACCGTTTCAGCTTTCGTGAACCTTGTCGTCGATCAACATTGTCGTCGCAGCGATTCAACTTTCCTGGCGTTTCACCTGCTGCCAGGCGTCTTCCATCTGCTCCAGCGTGGCGTCTTCAAGCCGCAGCCCGCGTTGCTGGACGATCGCTTCCACCTGGCGGAAGCGGCGCTCGAACTTGCGGTTCGCCGCCTGCAGCGCGTTCTCCGCCTTGTGCCCCAGATGGCGCGACAGGTTCACCGTGGCGAACAGCAGATCGCCGATCTCCTCTTCCAGCTTGCTCTCATCGACCACCGCCTGGCGGGCTTCGTGCATCACTTCATCGATCTCTTCGTACACTTTGTCCAGCACCGGCCCCAGGGTGTTCCAGTCGAAGCCGACCGAGGCGCAGCGTTTTTGAATTTTGTGCGCCTTCATCAGCGCCGGCAACGCCTGCGGAATGTCGTCCAGCACCGAGTGCAGCGCTTTTTCGGCGCGCTCGCCGGCCTTGAGCTGCTCCCAGCGCGCGGCCACGGCTTCGCTGTCCCCCCCCTCGGCGTCACCGAAAATGTGCGGGTGACGGCGCTCCAGCTTATCGCTGATGGCGGTGCACACCTCATCGAAATCGAACAGCCCCTGTTCCTGCCCCATCTGGGCGTAGAACACCACCTGGAACAGCAAATCGCCCAGTTCGTCGCGCAGATCGGCGTAGTCCTGCCGCTCGATGGCGTCCAGCACTTCGTAAGTCTCTTCCAGCGTGTAGGGCGCGATGGTGGCGAAAGTTTGCTTGCGGTCCCACGAGCAACCGACCTGCGGGTCGCGCAGCGTTTTCATGATGTTCAGCAGGCGCTGCAGCGGAGTGGATTGGGTCATAAAAAATCTCTGAGAAAGAATGGGGGCGCATGGGAGCGCCCACCGAATGCATGGACCTCGGGCCGTATCGATAGCGCATACGGCCCGAAAGGCGATGTGAGCTTAATTGCCGTGCAGACGCTTGGCGTCTATCACGTCCGGCAGCTGGTTCAGCTTCGCCAGCACCCGGCTCAGCACCTGCTGGTTGTAGATTTCGATATCCATGTCGATGGTGGCCAACTGTTTCTTGGTGTCGCTGCGGCTGGCAACCCCCAGCACGTTGACCTTTTCGTTGGCCAAAATGGTGGTAATGTCGCGCAGCAACCCGCTGCGATCGTTGGCCATCACGCGCACCACCAGCGAATAACCGCTGGAGTAGCTTTCACCCCATACCGCATCGACGATGCGCTCCGGCGCGTGCGATTGCAAATCGACCAGCTGATCGCAGTCCGCACGGTGGATCGAGATACCGCGCCCCTGGGTGATAAAACCGACGATGTCGTCGCCAGGGATCGGCTGGCAGCAGCGGGCAATGTGGTGCATCAGGTTGCCCACGCCCTCCACCACCACTCGGCCGTTGTCCTTGTTGCGGGCCGGCGGCGGCGCTTTCTGCTGCACCAGCTGGCGCAGCGCCTCGCGATCCTGTTCTTCGGCGCTCGGCTTGTTGAACTTGCCCTGCAGGTAATTCACCATCTGATTCAGGCGAATGTCCCCGCCGCCGATCGCCGCCAATACCTCGTCCAGCGAGTTCATGTTGTAGCGCGGGATCAGCAGCTTTTCGGCCTCTTTCAGGCTGATGCCGAGGTGTTCCAGTTCGTTGTCCAGCATCTGGCGGCCGGCGAGAATGTTCTTGTCGCGATCCTGCTTGCGGAACCAGTTGTGGATCTTCGAGCGCCCGCGGCTGGTGGTGACATACCCCAGGTTTGGGTTCAGCCAGTCGCGGCTCGGGTTCGGCTGTTTCTGGGTGATGATCTCAATCTGATCGCCCATCTTCAGCTGATAGGTAAACGGCACGATGCGGCCGCCGATCTTGGCGCCGATACAGCGGTGACCGACGTCGCTGTGAATGTGGTAGGCGAAATCGAGCGGCGTGGAGCCGGCCGGCAGATCCACCACGTCGCCTTTCGGGGTAAATACATAGACCCGATCGTCGAACACCTGGCTGCGCACTTCGTCGAGCATCTCGCCGGAGTCCGCCATTTCTTCCTGCCAGGCGATCAGCTTGCGCAGCCAGGCGATGCGTTCTTCGTAGCCGGAGCGCACGGTCACGCCTGCGCCCTCTTTGTACTTCCAGTGCGCGGCCACGCCCAGTTCGGCGTCTTCGTGCATTTGGCGCGTGCGGATCTGAATCTCTACGGTTTTGCCGCGCGGCCCCAGCACCACGGTGTGGATCGACTGGTAGCCGTTCGGTTTCGGGTTAGCGACGTAGTCGTCGAACTCATCCGGCAAATGGCGGAAGTGGGTATGCACGATGCCCAACGCCGCGTAGCAATCCTGCAGGCGCTCCGCCACGATGCGCACCGCACGCACGTCGAACAGTTCGTCGAACGCCAGGTGTTTTTTCTGCATCTTGCGCCAGATGCTGTAGATGTGTTTCGGCCGGCCGTAGATCTCCACCCGAATGCCTTCGTTGGCCATCTCGGCGCGCAGCCCGGCGACGAAATCGTCGATGAACTGTTCGCGATCGATGCGGCGCTCATGCAACAGCTTGGCGATGCGCTTATATTCTTCCGGATGCAGGTAGCGGAAGCAGAAATCCTCCAGCTCCCACTTCAGCTGGCCGATGCCGAGCCGGTTGGCCAGCGGGGCGTAGATGTTGGAACACTCTTTCGCCGCCAGCACGCGTTCGTCTTCCGGCGCGTCTTTCACCTCACGCAGGTGGGCGATGCGCTCCGCCAGCTTGATGACCACGCAGCGGAAATCCTCCACCATCGCCAACAGCATGCGGCGCACGTTGTCGACCTGTTCGGAGGCCATCGAGTCGTTTTGGGTGGCTTTCAGTTGGCGAATGGCGTCCATATCGCGCACGCCGTGCACCAGCGCGACGATGCCCTTGCCGAACGCTTCGGTCAGGGTCTCTTCCTGCACGATGCCGGCGTCCACCAGCGGGAACAGCAGCGCGGCGCGCATGCTGTCATTGTCCATGCTCAGCGTCGAGAGAATTTCCACCATCTCCAGGCCGCGCCACAGCAGCAACGAGGCGTCAGGATGGTTTTGGGTCTGCTGCTCACAATAACGCCAGGTTGCGGCCAATCGCTCACATGACTGCGGGTTAGGTAGCCCCAAGCCGGCGATCCACTCATCAAGAGCGAACTCACCCGCCGTATTCAGATGTGCACTTCTTACCGCAACCATAACTTCTCCCTACTTTGCAGCGACCTCTGGCGCACGCTCGTTGATAAACAGCGCCATTGATTCAAGATGCCCCGTGTGCGGAAACATATCCAACATCCGCACGCGCGCAAGACGATAACCGGCGTTCAACAGCACGTTGCTGTCGCGAGCCAGCGTGGTGGGGTTACAGGAAACATACACCACCCGCGCCGGCGCCAGTTTTACAATGTGTGACATCACCCCGGCCGCACCAGCGCGGGCGGGATCCAGCATCACCTTATCAAACCCTTGTGCTGCCCAAGGTTGCCGCGCAACGTTGTCCTCCAGATTCTCATGGAAGAACGACGCATTATTCAGCTTATTCTTATGTGCATTATATTGCCCATTCGCTACCAGCGTGGCAACACCTTCGATGCCCACCACCGCGGCGGCGCGGCGCGCCAGCGGCAGGGTGAAATTACCCATGCCGCAGAACAGGTCCAGCACCCGATCATTGGGTTGAATGTCGAGCCATTCAAGGGCCTGCGCCACCATTTGTTGGTTTACGACGTCATTGACCTGAATAAAGTCGCGCGGACTGAAGTCTAAGCGTAGCCCGTCAACCTGATAATACGGCGTTTCACCGCACAGTTTTTCCACCCGCTCGCTGTCCGGCGCCAGATAAACGGCGACCTTTTCCCGCTCGCCAAACGCCAACAGCGCCTGCCGATCCGCCTCTTTCAGCGCGTCGAGATGACGCAGCACCAGCAGCGGGCCGTTATCCGCCAGCACCAGCTCCACATGCCCCAGCCGCCGCACCGCCTGCAGCCCGCTCAGGCAGGCGCGCACCGGCGCCAGCAGCTGCTCCAGCTCCGGCCGCAGCACCGGGCAGTGCTCCACCGCCACCAGCTCGCTGGAGGCCGCCTGCCGAAAGCCCATCATCAGGCGCTGCAGCTTCGGCTGCCATGCCAGGCTCAGGCGGGCGCGGCGGCGATAGCCGTATTCCGGGCCGGCGATCACCGGTTCCTGTTGCGGGGTTACTCCGGTTTCGCGGGCGATCATGCGCACCAGCGCCGCCGCCTTGCTCTGCTGTTGCAGCGCCTCATCCGCATGTTGCTGCTGGCAGCCGCCGCACACGCCGAAATGCGGGCAGCGCGGTTCTACCCGCTGCGGGCTGCGGCTCAGCAGGCGTTTGAGCTTGCCTTTGGCGAACTGACGCTTGTCTTCGGTCAGTTGGATTTCCGCCTGCTCGCCCGGCAATACGCCCGGCACGAACACCGCTTTGCCGTCGTGGCGCGCCACGCCCTGGCCGAAAGGATCGAGATCGCTCACCGTCACGGTGAAGATTTGTGAGCTCTGCCGGGTCGTCACGCGGCGTTTGGGAGAGTAGAATTGCGCCATATTTGTCGATTGTGTGCTGGTTCATTAAGCTAGTGTCAGCTGTCAATTCTCCCACATTGGAATCCCATGACCAAATACAGCCTGCGTGCGCGCATGATGATCCTGATTCTGGCACCGACCTTGCTGATTGGTTTACTGCTCAGCACCTTCTTCGTGGTGCACCGCTATAACGAGCTGCAGGAACAACTGGTCGACGCCGGCGCCAGCATCATCGAGCCGCTGGCGGTGGCCAGCGAGTACGGCATGACGTTCCGCAGCCGCGAATCGGTCAGGCAGTTGGTCAGCCTGTTGCACCGCCGCCATTCGGACATCGTGCGTTCGATCACCGTGTTCGATGCGCAGAACAATTTGTTCGTCACCTCCAATTATCATCACAACTTCGCTCAGCTGCAGCTGCCGAAAGGCGTGCCGTTGCCCACCGATCTGATGCTCACCCGACGCGGCGATTCGCTGATCCTGCGCACGCCGATCCTGTCGGAAAGCCAGTATCCGGATGAAACCGCCGACGGCGGCAGCCATCCCGACAACAACCTGGGCTATGTGGCGATCGAGCTGGATCTGCAGTCGGTGCGGCTGCAGCAATATAAAGAGGTCTTTGTCTCTACCCTGCTGTTGCTGCTGTGCATGTGTATCGCCATCCTGTTCGCTTACCGGCTGATGCGCGACGTGACCGGCCCGATCCGCAATATGGTGAACACCGTCGACCGCATCCGCCGCGGCCAGCTCGACAGCCGCGTGGAAGGCTACATGCTCGGCGAGCTGCACATGCTGAAAAACGGCATCAACTCGATGGCGATGTCGCTCACCGCCTATCACGAAGAGATGCAGCAGAACATCGATCAGGCCACGTCAGACCTGCGCGAAACGCTGGAGCAGATGGAGATCCAGAACGTCGAACTGGATCTGGCGAAAAAACGTGCGCAGGAGGCGGCGCGCATCAAGTCCGAATTTCTGGCCAACATGTCGCATGAGCTGCGTACTCCGCTCAACGGCGTGATCGGCTTCACCCGCCAGATGCTGAAAACCGATCTGAGCGCAACCCAGACCGACTATTTGCAGACCATCGAGCGCTCGGCCAACAACCTGCTGACCATCATCAATGACGTGCTGGACTTTTCCAAGCTGGAGGCCGGCAAGCTGGTGCTGGAGCATATTCCGTTCGCCCTGCGTGAAACGCTGGACGAAGTGGTGGTGCTGCTGGCGCCCAGCGCCCACGACAAGGGCCTGGAGCTGACGCTGGATGTGCACAACGACGTGCCGGAGCAGGTGATCGGCGACTCGCTGCGCCTGCAGCAAATCATCACCAACCTGCTGGGCAACGCCATCAAATTCACCGAAACCGGCAATATCGACATTCGCGTCGAGCTGCGCAAACAGCTGGATCGCCGGGTGGAAGTGGAAGTGCAGATCCACGATACCGGCATCGGCATCTCCGAACGCCAGCAGTCGCAGCTGTTCCAGGCATTCCGCCAGGCGGACGCCAGCATCTCCCGCCGCCACGGCGGCACCGGGCTGGGGCTGGTGATCACACAAAAGCTGGTGAAAGAGATGGGGGGCGATATCTGCTTCCACAGCCAGTTGAACCGCGGCTCGACCTTCTGGTTCCATATCACGCTGGATCTGAACGAGGGCATGCTGTCGCTGGCGCCGAGCCTGCCGGATCTGAACGGCAAAACGCTGGCCTATATCGAGTCTAACCCGACGGCGGCGCAGGCGACGCTCAACATGCTCAGCGTCACGCAGCTGGTGATCACCCACTCGCCGACGCTGGGCCAGTTGCCGCCAAGCCACTATGACTTCCTGCTGGCCGGCGTGCCGATCCCGTTCCGCGACAACATGGCGCAGCATCAGGACAAATTGCTGGCCTCGCTGAAGCTGGCCGATAGGGTCATTCTGGCGCTGCCGTGCCAGGCGCAGATCGATGCCGAGCTGCTTAAACAACAAGGCGCGCTCGGCTGCCTGATCAAGCCGATCACCAGCACGCGTCTGTTCCCTCTGCTGAGAATGGAGACGCCCGATCGGCTCGCCGCCCCGCCTGAGCGTAAACGTCTGCCGCTGACGGTGATGGCGGTCGACGACAACCCGGCCAACCTGAAGCTGATCGGCACGCTGCTGAGCGAACAGGTGGAAAAAACGCTGCTGTGCGAGAGCGGTGAGGAGGCGCTGGCGCTGGCGCGCAACAACGTGCTGGATCTGATCCTGATGGACATTCAAATGCCGAAGATGGACGGCATTCACGCCAGCGAACTGATCCGCCAGTTGCCGCACCACAACTCCACCCCGATCGTCGCCGTCACTGCCCATGCCGCCAGCGGCGAACGCGAGCACCTGCTGCAGGCGGGGATGGACGACTACCTGGCCAAGCCGATCGACGAGAAAATGCTGACCCGCGTGCTGTCGCGCTATCACAGTGGCGAAATGGAAAACGCCGTCGCCGACGACGCGCCGCTGTCGCTCGACTGGCCGCTGGCGCTGCGTCAGGCGGCCAATAAGCCGGATCTGGCGCGCGATCTGCTGCAAATGCTGCTCGATTTCCTGCCGCAGGTGCGCGAACGAGTGCAGGCGCTGCTCGAAGGGCAACACGACGACGAGATCCTCGACCTGGTCCATAAGCTGCACGGCAGCTGCAGCTACAGCGGCGTGCCGCGCCTCAAGCAGCTGTGTTTCTACCTCGAGCGGCAGCTGCGCCAGGGCATCACCAACGACGAACTGGAGCCGGAGTGGCTGGAGCTGTTGGATGAGATTGAACTGGTGATCCACGCGGCGCGCGTGCATCTGGCGCAACCGGCCTGAATCCTCAGGCCATAATGCAAAAAGGCACGCCATAGCGTGCCTTTGTTGCTTTTAGCGCCTGACGTTTATCACTGCGCCAGCAGGTACAGCTGGCTATCGCCGCGCTGAATATTCAACGCCAGCACCGACGGCTTGCTGTCGAGGATTTTACGCAACTCGCCCAGGTTCTGGATCGGCTGTTGGTTCACGCCCAGGATCACGTCGCCCTTTTTCAGGCCGATGCGCGCGGCGGCGCTGCCGGCTTTCACGCTGTCGACCTTGACGCCTTTCTGGTTGCCGACCTGGGCATTGCTCAGCTCGGCGCCTTCAATGCCGGTGTAGATATTGCCCGAGGCCACCTGGGTCTGCGCGCTTTGCTCCAGCGTGACGTCAATGGTCACCGGTTTGCCGTCGCGGATAATGCCCAGCGACATCTTGCTGCCGACCGGCAGCGTGCCGATCTCCGCCCGGAACGAGGCGAAGCTGGAGATGGCCTTGCCGTTCATGGTGACGATCACGTCACCGGCTTTGATGCCCGCCTTCGCGGCGGAAGACTTCGGCACCACCTGGCTGACGAAAGCGCCGCGCTGCGCGTCGACCTTCATCGCCTTGGCCAGCTCAGAGTTAAGCTCGGTGCCCATGATGCCCAGCTCGCCGCGTTTCACTTGGCCATACTCGACCATTTGCGCCGTCAGGTTTTTCACCATGTTGCTCGGAATGGCGAAGCCGATGCCGATGTTGCCGCCATCCGGCGCCAGGATCGCGGTGTTGATGCCGATCAGCTCGCCGTTCAGGTTAACCAGCGCGCCGCCGGAGTTGCCGCGGTTGATCGCCGCATCGGTCTGGATAAAGTTTTCGTAGTTTTCGATATTCAGGCCGCTGCGCCCCAGGGCGGACACGATGCCTGAGGTGGCGGTTTCGCCCAGCCCGTACGGGTTGCCGATCGCCACGGTGTAATCGCCGACGCGCAGTTGATCGGAGTCCGCCATCTTGATCGCCGTCAGATTCTTGAAGTCTTTCAGCTGGATCAGGGCGATGTCGGAACGCGGATCCTTGCCGATCACCTTGGCGTCGAAACGGCGGCCGTCGCTCAGCTGCACCTGGATCTTGTTGGCGTTATCCACCACGTGGTTATTGGTCACCACATAGCCCTTGGCGGCATCGATGACCACCCCGGCGCCCAGCGCCTGGAATTTCTGCTGCGTGCCCTGCGGCTGGCCATCCGGCCCAGGCTGTTCACCGCCCTGACACATCGGCGAGCCCTGGAACGGCGAACCGTCCTGGCAGAACGGCGAATCTTCACCGAAGAACTGTTGGAACTGCTGCGGCATGCGCGGCGTATTGACCGTGGTGCTGCCCTCAACGTTAATGCTCACCACGGAAGGCATTACCTTTTCCAGCATCGGCGCCAGGCTCGGCAACTGCTGGGTGCTGGAAGAGGCGGTTTCAGCGGCGCTGG
>NZ_JALBYS010000036.1:0-61537 GCF_022678525.1 Serratia sp. PGPR-27
CGGCGTCCATGCTGAGTGCGCGGATAGCGTTGGCAAGCTCTTTACGAGAGGACATAACGAAACTCCAGTGCGATTACAGTTGAGCGGCCAACATGTCTTCCAGCTTCTGCTGGTCGACGGCGAACAGGCGAATGCCTTCGGCGAGTTTTTCCACCGCCATGGCGTCCTGGTTGTGCAGCCAGCGGAACTCCGCTTCGGCCAGCGGAGCCGGTTGGTGGAAGCCCTCGGTAGACGGGGTCAGCTTGCGTTCGACCGGCTGCTCGCTGTTTTTCAGCTGTTCCAGCAGGTTTGGCGCGATGGTCAGGCGATCGCAGCCGGCCAGCGCCAGGATCTGCTCAACCTTGCGGAAGCTGGCGCCCATGATCACCGTCTGGTAACGATGACGCTTGTAGTATTCATAGATGGTGCGCACCGATTTCACGCCCGGATCCCGATCGGCGTCGTAGTCGGCGACAGGCTGTTTGGCCTGGTACCAGTCATAGATGCGGCCGACGAACGGCGAGATCAGATACACGCCGGCTTCGGCGCAGGCGCGAGCCTGGGCGAAGGAGAACAGCAGCGTCAGGTTGGTGTTGATGCCTTCTTTTTCCAGCTCCTCGGCGGCTTTGATGCCTTCCCAGGTGGAAGCCAGTTTGATCAGGATGCGCGATTTGTCGATGCCTTGTTCTTGGTACATGGCGATCAGCTTGCGCGCTTTGGCGACGCACATGCCGCGGTCGAACGACAGGCGGGCGTCCACTTCGGTGGAGATGCGGCCCGGCACGCTTTTGAGGATCTCGACGCCGATATTGACCGCCAGCTTATCGCTGGCGTTGATCAGTTGGGTTTCCTTGCTGCCGCCCTGGCGGCGGGCATACTCCAACGCTTCGGTGATCAGCGCCTTGTACTGCGGCAGCGCGGCGGCTTTCAGGATCAGCGAAGGGTTGGTGGTGGCGTCCTGGGGTTCGAACTGGCGGATGGATTCGATATCGCCGCTGTCGGCGACCACCGTGGTCAGCTGCTTGAGTGCGTCTAATTGATTCATTGATAAGCTCCTTGACCAAGCTCAATGTAGGGAAATGAGAACCTTTTTCATCATAGGGGGAACACACTGCATCATCGGATCGAGAATGAAAATGCGCTTTTTCTGATTGTTGCGATGGATAATAACAATGAATGCCGAATAAACCCAGGCGGAGCGCGGCTTGCGCGCGACCGCCATCGAGACGGCAGGCGGTTTAACGCCGTCCGGCCGCGTTTTCGTAATAGCCGATCCGCTCGACTTTCGGCGCCGATCCCCCCCCTTCAAACTCCGATTCCAGCCAGGCATCGACGATGGTTTTCGCCAGTTCGGCACCGATGACCCGCGCGCCCAGCGTGATGATCTGAGCATCATTGCTTTTGCGCGCCCGCTGGGCGGAGTAGGTATCGTGACATTGCGCCGCACGAATGCCGGGCACTTTATTGGCCACGATGCTCATACCGATGCCGGTGCCGCACAGCAGGATGCCCCGCCGATGTTTTTCCTCCCGTATCGCCTGCGCGACGCGATAGGCGATATCGGGATAGATCCCCGTTTCTGCGGCGCGATCCGTCGTGTAGTCAATGACGGGGATGTCCCGTTGTTGCAGGTGGGCAACGATCAGATCTTTCAGTTCAATGGCGGCATCATCGGCGCCGATGGCGATAGGCAGCATAGCGGTCTCCTGATTGGTAACGAAAAGGGTGGCGATCCTCGGTGGCGCCACGTTCATTACCGTATCCCTGTTTAATCAAATGTTCAATCTGTGTTCTTTTGTTTTTTGCCTGGATTTTCAGTTTGCCACTGTAAAAGGTGATCTTAGTCACTAAAAAAGGGCTTTTAATCGTTATTTACTCTAGTGGAGATGGGTTTTTGAGCGATGTCACACTTTGATAAGTTCACTGTGGGCAAATTGAATGCATGGCGTTAGTGTTCATTTGTTCTTTGTTTGTGTTAATGATCAAAAGAAGTTTCCCTACCAGAGGAGAGTGCTATGTGTCAGACCTGCATAACAGAGGCGAAAATGGCGGCCGGTATCCCCGAGATCATGAAGGCGGTTGTGGCGTACGCCCCGAAAGATTACCGCCTGGAACAGGTGCCGGTACCGAAGATCGGCCCGAAAGAGATCCTGGTGAAGATCGAGGCCTGCGGCATCTGCGCCGGTGATGTTAAAGCGTTCGAAGGGGCGCCCAGCTTCTGGGGTGATGAAAAACAACCGGCGTACATCAAGGCGCCGATGATCCCCGGCCATGAATTTATCGGCCATGTCGTGGGGTACGGTGAAGGCGTCGAGGGCTTCAATCTCGGCGATCGCGTGATATCAGAACAAATCGTTCCCTGCTGGCAATGCCGCTTCTGCAACCGCGGTCAGTATTGGATGTGCGAAAAGCATGACCTGTACGGTTTCCAGAAAAACGCTAACGGCGGCATGGCCGAGTACATGAAGTTCACCAAAGAGGCGATTAACTATCATGTGCCGGCCGACCTGCCGATCGAAAAAGCCATTCTGATCGAACCCTATGCTTGCTCCTTCCATGCGGTGCAACGCGCCAATATCAAACTGGGCGATGTGGTGGTGTTGGCCGGCGCCGGCACCCTGGGGCTGGGCATGATCGGGGCCATCAAGAAATCCGGGCCCTCGAAGCTGGTGGTGCTGGATCTGTCCGACGAACGTCTGGCCTTGGCGAAGCGCTTCGGCGCGGATGTGACGCTCAATCCCACCCGTGACGACGTGCCCGCCGCGGTTAAAGCGATGACCGAGGGCTACGGCTGCGACATCTACATCGAGGCGACCGGCGCACAGAAGTCCGTGGAACAGGGCCTGACGCTGATCCGCAAGCTCGGCACCTTCGTCGAATTTTCCGTGTTTAAGGATCCGGTGACCGTCGACTGGAGCATCATCAGCGACCGCAAGGAACTGGACGTGCTCGGTTCGCACCTCGGCCCTTACTGCTATCCGCTGGTGATCGAAGGCATCGCCAATGGCGATCTGCCGACCGAAGGCGTGGTGACGCATACGTTGCCGCTGGAACAGTTCGCCGAAGGTTTCGAGCTGATGAAGCGCGGTATCGGTTCAATCAAAGTGGTGCTTAATCCAAACCTCTGAAACCTGCGTCGTTCCTCGGGTGCGGGCGAGCCTGCGCCTCCATAATCACATGTGCTGGGGTGTTCTATGTTGCATGGACTGATTCATCGCATTGGTCTGTCACCGAAACTGCTGCTGGGCTATGCCGGCGTGTTGGTGTTCATGATGGGCGAAGGGCTGGAACAGGGCTGGCTGTCGCCGTATTTGATTGGCAAAGGGCTGAGCATTCAGGAATCGGCGCTGCTGTTCAGCGTTTATGGCTTTGCGGCCGCCATCGCCGCCTGGTTTTCCGGCGTGTTGGCGGAAATCTTTACCGCCCGGCGGGTGATGTTGGCCGGCCTGCTGCTGTTTCTGTTCGGTTCGGTGTGTTTTTTGACGTTCGGCCTGCCGAGCAACAACCTGGCGATCATGGTGCCGACCTATGCGCTGCGCGGCTTGGGTTATCCGTTGTTCGCCTACGGTTTTCTGGTGTGGGTGGCGTATGAGGCGCCGCCGGAAAGGCTGGGGTCGGCGGTGGGGATTTTCTGGTTCGTCTACAGCGGCGGGCTCAGCGTGCTGGGCGTGCTGTATTCCAGCATCATGCTGCCTTATCTCGGCGAGATCCACACGCTGTGGAGCGCGCTGATTTTCGTCGTGCTGGGCGCGGTGATTGCGCTGATGCTCAATCGCGACGACGGCGCGGCACAGAGCGGCAACCGGGAAAAAGCGTCGCTGGGTTATGTCTTGAAGGGCATCACCATCGCGTTTGAAAACCCGAAGATTGGCCTGGGCGGCATCGTGCGCACCATTAATACCTCTGCGGCTTACGGCTTCGTCGTATTCATGCCCATGTACATGATGGATATGGGGTTCACCCGCACGCATTGGCTGCAGATGTACGCCGCGCTGTGGACGGTCAACATCATTTTCAACCTGATTTTCGGCGTGATCAGCGACGGGCTCGGCTGGCGCAATGTGGTGATGTGGTTTGGCTGCGTCGGCTGTGCCTTGACCACGCTGATGTTCTACTACGTGCCGCAATTCTTCGGCGCCAACTACCTGTTGACCGTTTGCGCCGCCGGGTTGTTCGGCGCCTGCCTGGCGGCGTTCGTGCCGCTGTCGGCCATCATGCCGTCGCTGGCGCCGGACAATAAGGGGGCGGCGATGTCGATTCTCAATCTGGGCGCCGGCCTGAGCACCTTTGTCGGCCCGGCGGTGGTGGGGCTGTTTATCGGCAGCCTCGGCACCGTTGGCGTGATCTGGATCTTTACCGGTTTGTACCTGTTCAGCGGTGTGCTGATGAAATTTGTCACGCTGCCGAAAGAAAGCGCGACGGTGCAGGAAGAACGCGGCGCGAGTTTGGCGAAAATATCCTGACCGAGGGTGAAGTTCACAGTTTTAAGGGGAAATTTATGATTAATCATCAAACTACGGCGCCGCGCGAGCTCTCGCTGCAGGGCAAGGTGGCGTTGATTACCGGCGGCGCTGCGGGGATCGGTCTCGCTATTGCCGAACGCTATCTGCAAAACGGCGCGCGCGTGGCGCTGCTCGATCGGGCGCCGCAGGTTGCGGAAGTGGCGCGACAGCTGGACGCCGAGGCGGCGGTGGGCGTCGTGGCCGACGTCACCGATGCCGCGTCGGTGGAGCGGGCGATAGCGCAGATTGAGGCGCATTTCGGGCGGCTGGACGTGCTGGTCAACAGCGCCGGCATCGTCGCGCTGCATCCGGCCGAGGAGCTGCCGGAAACGGCGTGGGATGCAACCCTGGCGGTCAATCTGAAAGGCGTGTTTCTTACCTGCCAGGCGGTGGGGCGCCGTTTCATTCGCCAGCGCGGCGGCAGCATCATCAATCTCGCCTCGCAGGCCGGGGTGGTGGCTTTGCCTAATCACCTGGCCTATTGCGCCAGCAAGGCGGGCGTAATCGGTCTGACCCAGGTGTTGGCGCTGGAGTGGGGGCCGCACAACGTGCGGGTCAACGCCATTTCGCCCACCGTGGTTTTGACGGAGCTGGGCCGTAAGGCCTGGTCAGGCGAGGTGGCGGAACAAATGAAGCAGAAAATCCCGCTGCGGCGTTTCGCCGAGCCGCAAGATATCGCCGCCAGCGCCCTGTTTTTGGCCGGCGACGCGGCGGCGATGATCACCGGCGCCAACCTGGTGGTCGACGGCGGTTACACCATTCAATAATTTCTTATTCAGGCGACAGAGAGGCCGCGATGAACAGAATCATTAACGATCCCGATCACGTAGTGGAAGACGCCATTCAGGGCTACAGGCTGGCCCACCCGAACTATTATGCCGCCACCGACAATGCGCGGGTGTTGAAATATCCGCCTGCGCCGATCGCCGGCAAAGTGGGCATCGTCACCGGCGGCGGTTCCGGCCACGAGCCGGCGTTCCTGGGGTATGTCGGCAAAAACATGTTGGATGCCGTCGCGATTGGCGAGATTTTTTCATCGCCTACGGCGGGGGCTTTTCTCGACGCTTTCAAGGCGGCGGACAGCGGTGCGGGCGTCGCTTGCCTGTACGGCAACTACGCCGGCGACAACATGAACGTCAAGATGGCGATCAAGAAGGCCACGGCGGCCGGCATACGGGTGAAAACCGTGGTGGCCAACGATGATGTCGCCTCGGCGCCGGCCAGTGAGATCGATAAACGGCGCGGCGTGGCCGGCGAAATTCTGATGTGGAAGATCGGCGCGGCGGCGGCGGCCAAGGGGTACGATCTGGACGGCGTGATCGGCGCGGCGCAAAAGGCCATCGACCGGTGTCGTTCGATCGGCGTCGGCCTCAGTTCCTGCACCATTCCCGCGGTCGGCAAACCCAATTTTCATATCGAAGACGGCAAGATGGAGATCGGCATCGGCCATCACGGCGAACCGGGCATTGAGGTGTCGCCGATCCAGTCGGCGTCGGCGATGGCCGGCACCATGCTCGATTTCGTGCTCAACGACATGCCGCTGGAACAGGGGCAGGAGGTGGCGTTGCTGATCTCCGGGCTAGGCGCCACGCCGGTGATGGAGCTGTATATCTATTATGCCGAAATAGAGCGTCGGTTGACGGAGAAAGGCGTGCGGGTGCATCGGCGCTACGTCGGCAATTACTTCACGTCGCTGGAAATGATGGGCGTGACGCTGACGCTGATGACGCTGGATGACGAACTGAAAACGCTGCTGGACATGCCGGCGCAATCTTTAGGCTTAACCCAGGTGGAGTGAATCATGACGGAACAAATTTCAACCCGGTACGGCAGTGAGATCGTTACGGGGCTGATAGAAACCATTGTCAGCAACCGCGAGTATCTGAGCGAAATCGACGGCGCCATCGGCGACGGTGACCACGGCATTAATATGTCGAAGGGATTCGCGATGTGCGGCGATGCCATTCGCGGCCGCGAGCTCACGCTGGCGCAGGCGTTCGATGCGGTATCGGATGCGCTGATGGAGGGCATCGGCGGTTCGATGGGGCCGCTGTACGGCAGCCTGTTCATGGGCATGGCGGAGAGCGTCCGTGAGCGCAGCGTGCTGGACAAGCAGGCATTTTTGGCGATGTTGCACGGCGGGTTGCGCGAACTGCAGGACATCAGCAGCGCGGGCGTGGGCGACAAGTGTCTGATGGATACGCTGATACCGGCGGTGGCGGCATTTGAGCAGGCGGTGGGACGCGGTGACGACTTCACCGCTGCGCTGGAACAAATGAAAATCGCCGCAGAGCGCGGGCGGGACTCCACCCGCGAGCTGGTGGCGAAAATCGGCCGCGCCAGCCGTCTGGGCGAGCGTTCGCGCGGCGTACTGGACGCCGGCGCGGTATCTTGCTGCCTGCTCTTGACCCGATTGGCGGACGAGGTGGAGCAACGACTGAATACCGTTGCCGCCTGAACGCGTTATACTAGCGGGCATTCAGCCTTGTCGGAGGGGCGTGTATCGTCCCTCCGCCATCATCAACCGGCCTGCCGTGGGGAAACGTCTAACGGATGGAAAAACAAACTGTGTCCCAGGATAACGAACTGCTGACCGAAATCGCCGTTGCTTATTATCAGGATGAGATCACGCAGGAAGAGATCGCCAAAAAGTTCGGCATCTCACGGATCAAAGTCGGTCGTTTGCTCAAGCGCGCCAAGGAAGAAGGCATCGTCGAGATCAACGTGCGTTATCACCCGGTATTCAGCACCCGGCTGGAACAGCAGATGATGGAACGTTTTCCCATCAGCCGCGCGTTGATCGCGCTCGACCATCAGGACGAAGAGGAACAGCGTCGGCAGGTGGCGGCGCTGGTGTCCAATTATCTGGCGATGTCGCTGAAAGACGATATGGTGTTGGCGGTCGGCCAGGGACGCAACGTGGCGGCGATCGCCGATCATGTCGGCAGCGTGACGGAACGCAACTGCAAGTTCATCTGCGGCATCGGCGGCACCCACCGTCCGGGCGACGCGATCAACGCCGACCATATCAGCCGGCGTCTGGCGAAGAAGTTCGGCGGCAGCAGCGAGACGCTCTATGCGCCGGCCTACGTCGAAAATCGCGCGCTGAAAGACGCCTTCATGCAGAACGGCACGATTAAGGAAACGCTGGATCGTGCGCGTAAGGCCGATGTGGCGTTAGTCGGCATTGGCGACATGAATGAAAACAGTTATATGGTGAAATTGGGGTGGTTTACGCCGCACGAGATTATCGACGCCAGCCTCAATCAGGGCGTGATCGGCGACATCGCCGGCTATGACTTTTTCAATGCTCAGGGGCAGCATGTCGACACGGTGATGAATGACAGAGTGATCGGGCTGAGCATTGATGAGCTGCGCAAAATCCCTTGCGTGATCGCCATTGCTTCCGAGAATACCAAGGCGCTGGCGATTTTGGGCGCTTTGCGCACCGGCGCCATCGACATTATCGCCACCAGCGCGCTCAATGTGCGCACTATCCTCAACATGTCGCAATAGCGGCACCTGCAAAAAAGGGTTCAGCGCCAGGCTGAACCCTCAACGATCTCCTCATTTGACCGATTATTTGCTCAGGTTGACGTCGATCGCCTGATAGAAGGCGTTAGCGGTGTCGGCTATGTCCCACACGGCAAGGATCACGTGCGAACCGCTGCGATCTGCCGGTATGTTGCACTGGTGGGTGACCTGTGCGGCAGGGATGGCGCCGCCGTCGTTGAACTGGCAGAACGGCGTCAGGTCAAAGGAAGCGCGGGTCAGCGGCTGCGAAGCGTCCCAGTTCGGCTTGGTGATGAAATAGCGCCAGCTGGTGGTGCTGTGACGCGCGGTCAGCTTCCAGGTAAAGGAGTTCGGACCGGTTTTCAGGTTGAGCTTGTTCCAGCGCGTCGGCGTTTGCTGATCCAGTTCGAAGAAGGTGGACTTGTCGGCGCTGGCGATATGGCCGTCAGCCGGGCCGGCCTGCGGGAAGCCTTTCAGGCCCTCGACGCTCTGCGGTTCGTACTGCACGCTGCCGCACTGCGTGTTGAGCTGCAGTTTGCACTGATAGGCGCGGCTGGCCGGCGATTCGACATAACCGTGGGCATTCGCCTGTTGCGAAACGCCGAACATGGCCGCGCTCAGCAGGCCCAGAGAGAGCAGGGTACGGGAAGTTTTGTTCATAAGTCACTCCTGACTGAAATTATGTTGTAAGTTGAGCGTATTTCACCGACAAAATGAGAGACTAATAACGCAATTGGAAATAACCATTTCTGTCGGCTTGTTTTATTTTTACCATTCTGGTTTGGCCGTAGATCGGAATGTTTTACCGGCTATTAACGAAAAATATTATGATGACAATCTTTGATCGTTAGGCCGAATTTATTTAACTGTCACAGTGTAAAAGCACGGCGCTATGATGAAATTTATATCAAGTAGTGATGAATAGTATTTAAGATAGCGCTCTCATTTATGAAGTATATTGCTTGTTGCTATGAGTACCCTTGTTCGATTTGATCGATTTTTGTGCGCCACCACCTTGGGAATTTAGTGTCATTTTTCTTATTTTATTTTAAAGAGGAATTTGTATGACTAGATTATCCCTGGACGCGATTAAAATAATCAGCACCATCAAGAGCACCGGATCTTTCTCTATGGCCGCGGAGGCGCTGCATAAAACGCCTTCGGCGATCTCTTATCGGGTTTCCAATATTGAAAGCAAACTTTGCGTGAAACTTTTTCATCGCAATGGCCCCATGATTACCCTGACGGATGAAGGGGAATTTCTCCTGCAGGAAGGCAGTTGGATTTTAAATGCGGTGCAGGATCTGGAAAGCCGGGTGCGCAACATCCCCAAGCTGGACAATAATATCCGCCTGGCGGTAGACACCTTCTTCCCGCTGGAAACGCTGACGCAGGATATCCGCGACTATATTCAGCATTGCCCGAACGCCAATATCTCGGTGCAGCGGGAAGCGTTGAACGGCACCTGGGATGCGCTGAAAAACAACCGGGCGGATCTGATCATCGCCATCGGCCAAATTCCCGACAGCGTGCAGGCCAAAACCCTGATGCTCGGCAAGCTCAACTTTGTGCTGTGCGTATCGCCTTCGCACCCGTTCGCGGCGCAGAGAAAGCCGGTGTGCAAGAAACAGCGGTTGAACGACATCGTGGTGGTGATCGCCGACAGCAGCCATGAGCTGCCCAAGCGCAATCACGGTACGCTGCCCTTGCAGCGTCAACTGGTGGTGTGCGATGTGGAAAGCAACCTGGCGCTGCTCAAGCGCGGCATCGGCCACGCTTTTCTGCCGCCTGCGCTGATCGAAAAAGAACTGGCCAGCGGCGAACTGGTGACGGTGCCGGTGGAGATGCAAAAGGGCGACGAAATGATTTGGCTGGCGTGGCATCCGGCCAGCAAGGGCGCCGGGTTTAACTGGTGGCATGAGCGGCTGACGCGTAAAAGCGATGTCTACAGCCTGATGGGCCGCGAAGTGGTGCGGGATGGCGGCTATCCATGGTGCCACAACTGAAGGAATAGAGACGAAGGGACGCGAAAATCAAACGGTTAACTCAATGAAAACCCCGCAGCATTCGGCTACGGGGTTTTTTTATGGTTTACGCTACGCGGCCCACCTTCAGCCAGGCGCTGTCTGAACCCGGTGCAGAGGTGATGTAACCCCACTTGGTCTGCCAGACGTAGCCCTGGTAGGACACCAGCGCGCCCTGCGCGTAAGTGGTGCCCGGCACATAGGCCGGCGCGGTCATGATAGGCAGGTTGCCGGGGCCGACGCCGGTGTAGCGCAGCCCGGTGCCCATATCCAGCTGGCTGTCGTCGTAGTCTGCGGCGTTGAAATAGCGATCCAGCGAGGCCAGCAGATCGCCGTTGCGGTTGTCTTGCCCCAGATGCCAGAACATCACGCCGCCCAGCTGCTGCTGCTTGATGTACTTCGCTTTGTATTTGAAACTCTCGGCATCGTCATAGGTGACGAACAGCCCGTTCTGCGCATGATACAGATAAGGGGTTTTGGTCTTGTCGTTCCACAACCGCTGATAGCCGTAGTTGCCCTGCAGCATCTGCTCCAACTGGCGATAGGAGGCGATGCGCGGATCCTTGTCGCGCACGCACTCTTCGCAGCCCACCAGCCAGTAGTCGGTGCTCGGATACGGATCTTCGCCCGGCGTGCTGTGGCTGCTGTATTGCCCACCGTTGCCGCCGCTGACGCCCTTGAAGGCGCGGCCATAGAAGGGCACGCCCATGACGATTTTGGCGCTCGGCACGCCTTCCATCATCAGGTGTTGCTGCACGGCGGCGTCGACCGTCAGGCTGAACGGGCTGGGGAAGGCGCGGGTCAGCTCTTCCCAGCTCCAGCCCAGATTGGCTTCGCGCAGCGCGTTGTAGAAGGTCGGCCCGGCCGCGTCGCCGAACAGCGCCGCCTGGTGGTTGGTTACCTTCTCCCAGGGGCCGGCCAGATCGTAGGTCATCAGGTTGATGTAATCGAGCGGCGCGACGATCTGCGCCAGCTTGCTGTAATAGCGCGACAGGAAGAAGGCGCCGCCGGCGCCGGCGATGGTCAACTGGTACGGCAACGCCTGGCGGCCGTCGGCGACGGTTTGCTGATTCAGCAAGGTGCGGATCTCCTGCAGCGCGGCGATGAAGCCGTCCACTTCCGCCGCCTGCGGATACTCCCAGTCGATGTCCACACCGTCGAAACCGTAATCCTTCATGATGCGCACGCAGGATTGGGCGAACTTGGCGCGCGACGCCGGGGTTTTCACCGCGTTGACATAGTTGGCGTGCGACACGCCCAGATCGTTGGAGTAGTACCAGCCGCCGATGGAGAACATGATGCGCAGGCTGGGGTTGTGCGCTTTGAGCGCGGTCAGACGGTTGACCACATCGCGCGCCTTGGCGTCGTTGGTGGCCGGATCCCAGGCGCATTCCAGATTGCTGTTGATATCCAGGAACGAGAAGTTAATGTGCGTCAGCTGTTTGGCTTTGGCCGGCGTAATGTTGGAAACCGGGAATGGCACGACGGACGTATCGGTCTCGGTGTAGTTATTGATTTGGTTGGTTGGAATAAAATAATACCCAATAACGGCTTTGCGTGTGGACATGGTATTTCTCCAGAGTGGATGTTTTTATGATGGGGAAGTATTTCCCACCGCCATTAATGTTTATTTTTCGTAAAAACAAAAGTCGAAATAAATCACCATAAGAATGAATTTTTTATTCACTGCCGCCTGTCTTGGCGTTTATGTGTTGTGCCAACGTTCAGCGTGAATGAATTCGACCATAGGGCCTGTATTTATTCATTTGCTTTGTAATAGCATCCTTAACTAGATTCTGATTATCCGCTGTCCCACCGGCCGTGATTGGCATTTAATTAAAAATAAAAAAGGAGATGAGCTATGTCCAGCATAGAGCCTGACGCTGTTGGCTTAATAGTCCAGCGAGTATGTGAATATCTTCAGCCGGTATTGAACGCCATTCTGGCCGGCGTGATGGCGCTATTACATGGCGCCTACCGCAACGTGGGCATTCGGCGACGCTTATTGAATGCGGCGATGTGCGCGTTATTGGCCTGGACGGTGCGCGATGCGCTGGCGTTGATGGGCCTGGAATTAAAGTGGGCGAATTTGGCCAGCGTATTGATTGGTTTTATGGGGGCGGATTACATCAACGCCTTAATTAAAAAATTCATCGGCAAAAAGACGGGGTTTAAAAATGTTAAATGACATCGAAGAGATTCGCTTTACCGCCCGCAGCGAAGAGAATCTGCGCGGCGTGCATCCGGATCTGGTGCGCGTTATTCGTCTGGCGCTGCGCTATTCGCTGGTGCCGTTTTCCGTCAGCGAGGGGCTGCGCAGCATGGCGCGCCAGCGGGAAATGGTGCGCGCCGGCAACAGCCAAACGCTGCGCAGCCGCCATCTGACCGGACACGCGGTGGACGTGGTGGCGATGCCGGCGGGCGTGGTCTCCTGGGAGTGGGATTACTACGCGCAAATTGCGGTGGCGGTGCGGCGCGCGGCGCGTGAATGCGGCATCAACGTCGAATGGGGCGGTGAATGGAAAACCCTCAAGGATGGCCCGCACTTCCAGCTGCCGTTTCGGGACTATCCGGCATGAGCGGCTGGCTGCAGAAACTGATGCAGGGCGGGTTGCTGCTGCTGTTGCTGGCGGCTATCTGCCTCGGCGGCTACAGCGCGCTGTTGTCGCACCAGTTGGCGTCCGCGCGGCAACAGGCGGCGGAACTGCAAAAAAGCCTGGCGCAGCAGGCGGGGCTTATCGCCACCTTGCAGACACAGGACGCGCAAAATCGTGCGCTGATGGCGGCGCAGCAGCGGCAGGAACAGCAGCTGCGCCAGCAACACGAGGCTTATCAGAGGAAATACCGTGAAGCGATTAAAAACGATCCCTGCGCCGCTCAGCCTCTGCCTGGCGCTGTGTTTGAGCTCCTGCGCCCGGCCGCCGCCGGCGCCGCAGGCCGTGCCGCTGTTGCCCCCTGAGTCGGTGTTCGCGCCCTGTGAGCAGCCGCGGTTGCAGGGGGAGACCTGGGGCGATGCGGTGAGCTATGCCCTGGCATTACAAACCTCGTTACACATTTGCGCCGGCCAGGTGGAGACGCTCAACGCCTGGCGCGCCACGCTGCCGCCGCGCTGACGGCGGCGTTTCTCTGCTCGTCCCGCAGGCCTTCTTTTTTTACTTTTAAAACGCTCTTTCGACCAAGGTTATGGCGCGCTTCAAAGTTTGTGATGTTTCTCTCACTATACTTCAAGGCTGTGCCCTGTCATTGTAATTGGGCGCCATGGCCCACGGCAGGGCGCAGCCTCAAAGCCTTACCTCAACATAAAAGCAAAAAACAAAGGAATCCATAATGGACGAACAGCTCAAACAGAGTGCCCTTGATTTCCATCAGTTTCCTGTCCCAGGGAAGATCCAGGTTTCCCCTACCAAACCGTTGGCGACTCAGCGCGATCTGGCGCTGGCCTATTCGCCGGGCGTCGCCGCGCCTTGCCTCGAGATCGCCGAAGATCCGCTGGCGGCCTACAAATACACCGCGCGCGGCAATCTGGTGGCGGTGATTTCCAACGGCACGGCGGTACTGGGTCTGGGCAATATCGGCGCGTTGGCCGGTAAGCCGGTGATGGAAGGCAAGGGCGTTTTGTTCAAGAAGTTTTCCGGTATCGATGTATTTGATATCGAAGTGGATGAGCATAACCCTGACAAATTAATCGACATTATCGCCGCGCTGGAACCGACCTTCGGCGGCATCAACCTGGAAGATATCAAGGCGCCGGAGTGTTTCTACATCGAACAGAAACTGCGTGAACGCATGAAGATCCCGGTGTTCCACGACGACCAGCACGGCACGGCGATCATTACCACCGCCGCGGTGCTCAACGGCCTGCGCGTGGTGAAGAAGAACATCTCCGATGTGCGGCTGGTGGTGTCCGGCGCCGGCGCGGCGTCCATCGCCTGCCTGAACCTGCTGGTGGCGCTGGGGCTGCGTCAGCAGAACATCACCGTCTGCGACTCCAAAGGCGTCATCTATAAAGGCCGCGACGCCAATATGGAACAGACCAAAGCCGCCTACGCCATCGAGGATAACGGCCAGCGCACGCTGGGCGACGCCATCCCGAACGCCGACATCTTCCTCGGCTGCTCCGGCCCGGGCGTCCTGACGCAGGATATGGTGAAAACCATGGCGCGCGATCCGCTGATCATGGCGCTGGCCAACCCGGAACCGGAAATTCTGCCGCCGCTGGCCAAAGCGGTGCGCCCGGACGCCATCATCTGTACCGGCCGTTCCGACTACCCGAACCAGGTGAACAACGTCCTGTGCTTCCCGTTCATTTTCCGCGGCGCGCTCGACGTGGGCGCCACCACCATCAACGAAGAGATGAAGCTGGCCTGCGTGCACGCCATCGCCGATCTGGCGCTGGCGGAGCAGAGCGACGTGGTGGCTTCCGCGTATGACGATCAGGATCTCTCCTTCGGGCCGGAATACATCATTCCGAAACCGTTCGATCCGCGTCTGATCGTCAAGATCGCGCCGGCGGTGGCCAAGGCGGCGATGGATTCCGGCGTGGCGACGCGCCCGATCGAAGACTTCGACGCCTACGTGGAGAAGCTGGCGGAGTTCGTCTACAAAACCAACCTGTTCATGAAACCGATCTTCTCGCAGGCGCGCAAAGAGATGAAGCGGGTAGTGCTGGCGGAAGGCGAGGAAGAGCGCGTGCTGCACGCCACGCAAGAGCTGGTGTCGCAGGGGCTGGCCTTCCCGATCCTGGTCGGCCGGCCGAGCGTGATCGAGATGCGCTTGAAAAAGCTGGGCCTGCAGCTGACGCCGGGCAAAGATTTCGAAGTGGTGAACAACGAGTCGGATCCGCGCTTCAACGAATACTGGGGCGAGTACTACCAGATCATGAAACGCCGCGGCGTCTCGCAAGAGCAGGCGCGCCGCGCGGTGATCGGCAACCCGACGCTGATCGCCGCCATCATGCTGCACCGCGGCGAAGCGGATGCGATGATCTGCGGCACCATCGGCAGCTACCACGAGCATTACGACGTGGTGAAGAACGTGTTCGGTTTCCGTGAAGGCGCGCACGTCGCCGGCGCGATGAACGCGCTGCTGCTGCCGAGCGGCAACACCTTTATCGCCGACACCTACGTCAACGACGATCCGACGCCGGAACAGCTGGCGGAGATCACCCTGATGGCGGCGGAAACCGTGCGCCGCTTCGGCATCGAACCGAAAGTGGCGCTGCTGTCTCACTCCAGCTTCGGCTCGTCTGACTGCCCGGCGGCGCGCAAGATGCGCAAAACGCTGGAGCTGGTGAACGAGCTGGCGCCGGAGCTGGAGATCGACGGTGAAATGCACGGCGACGCCGCGCTGGTGGAAAGCATCCGTCACGATCTGATGCCGGACAGCCCGCTGAAAGGCTCGGCCAACCTGCTGATCATGCCGAACATGGAAGCGGCGCGCATCAGTTACAACCTGCTGCGCGTCTCCTGCTCGGAAGGGGTGACCGTCGGGCCGGTGCTGATGGGGGTCGCCAAGCCGGTGCACATCCTGACGCCGATCGCCTCGGTGCGCCGCATCGTCAACATGGTGGCGCTGGCGGTGGTGGAAGCCCAGACCGAACCGCTGTAAGGCCGGGATGAATGACTGGCCCCCTGCGCCGTAGGCGCCGGGGGCTTTTTTATGCCTTACAGCGCGCGGCGATGGCGCGAATATCCTGCGGGGTGGTGCGGCAACAGCCGCCGATCAAATGTGCGCCGAGCGCACGCCACTCTACCGCCTGATCGGCCAGGCTGCCGTGTTCGCCGCCGCAGGCGTGCCAGGTTTTGCTCACCGCATCGTAATGCTCCCCGGAGTTCGGGTAGACCAGCAGCGGTTTGTCGGCCAGCGCGCTCAGCTGACGCAGCGCCGGGGCGACCTTGTCCAGCGCGATGCAGTTGATGCCGATCGCCAGCACCTGCGGGTTGCCGCGCAGTGCGGACATGACCTCCGTCAGCGGCGTGCCGTCGCTGAGGTGTTGGCTGTCGCGCAGGGTGAAGGCGAACCAGGCGCCGAGCGTCGGGAACTCCTGCAGCAGCGTCAGCAGCGCCTGCAGTTCAGCGAACGACGGCAGCGTTTCGCAGGCCAGCAGATCGACGCCGGCGGCGGCCAGCGCGGCGAGGCGCGGGCGGTGGAAGGCAATGAAGTCATCCTGCGCCAGCCGATAGTCGCCGCGGTATTCCGAGCCGTCGGCCAGATAGGCGCCGTACGGGCCTACAGAACCGGCGATCAGCAGCGGCGCGGCCTGCGGGTGTTCGGCCAGATAATCGTGGCGCGCGCGTTGCGCCAGCTGCACGCTTTTGGCGATCAGCGCCAGCGACCGATCCTGATCCAGGCCGCGACGCAAGAAGCCCTGCGGCGTGGCCTGATAGCTGGCGGTGATGGCGCATTGAGCGCCGGCGTTGAAATAATCGAGATGCACCTGATAGATAAGCTCGGGATTTTCAATCAGCACCTTGGCCGACCACAGCGGATCGGTCAGATCGCAGCCGCGCGCTTCCAGTTCGGTGGCCAGCGCACCGTCCAGGATCAGCGTCGGCTGTTCGGCCAGCAGGCGGGCGACGGGGTTGTTAACCGACATGTTGTTCTCCCAAAGCATTTTTTTGCCCGGCGCGCCGGGTCAGGAAATAGGTGAGGTAGCACAGGGCGACGAACGGCAGCCCGCAGTAGAGCGCAATGCGCTGCTCCGGATCGAACGCCAGCCCGATACAGGCCAGCAGGCACAACGCAAAGCCGAGGATCGGCGTCAATGGATAGCCGGGGGCGCGGTATTTCAGGCCGCTTATCGGCTGGCCGCTGCGCAGATAGGCGCGGCGGAAAGCATAGTGGGCGGCGCAGATGCTCAGCCACACCGCCACCACCGCAAAGCCGGAGATCGCCGACAGGGCGACGAACACCGTGTCCGGCGCGATCACGCTGGTCAGCAGCGCCAGCACGCCGCCGAGCATGCTGAAGGTCAGGGCGTTGATCGGAATGCCGCGTGCATTGACGCGCGCAAAGTAGGCCGGCAGGGTACGCTGGTGGGCCAGCGACCACAGCATGCGCCCCGAAGCGTACAGGCCGGAGTTGGCCGCCGACAGGATGGCGGTCAGGATCACGAAGTTGAAGATATCGGCGGCGTAAGGCACGCCGATGCGTTCAAACACCAACACGAACGGGCTTTTGACGATCCCCGCCTGATCCATCGGGATCAACGCCGCCAGCACGAAGACCGTGCCGATAAAGAACAGCATCAGGCGGATCACCGTGGTGCGGATCGCCAGCGGCACGACTTTCTCCGGGTTCTCGGTTTCACCGGCGGCGATGCCGATCAGTTCCGTGCCGGAGAAGGCAAAGTTCACCGCCACCATGGTCATCAGGATCGGCAGCGTGCCGTGCGGCAGCCAGCCGGAAGCGGTCAGGTTATGCAGGAACGGCGCCGGCGTGCCGTCTTTCATCGGCAGCAGGCCGAACATGGCGGCGCCGCCCAGAATGATGAACGCCAGAATGGTCACCACTTTGATCAGCGAAAACCAGAATTCGCTTTCGGCAAAAAAACGGGTGGTCACGACGTTGAGCAGGAAAATCGCCGCGCAGAAGATCAGGCACCACAGCCACACCGGCGACTGCGGGAACCAGTACTGCATGCAGAATCCGGCGGCGGTCAGGCTGGAGCCCAGCGCCACCGTCCAGGTGAGCCAATACAGCCAGGCGACGGCATAGCCGGTGGCCGGCCCCAGATAGCGCGAAGCGTAGACGTGAAAGGCGCCGGTTTCCGGCATCGCCACAGACAGCTCACCCAGGCACAGCATCACCAGATACACCACCAGCGCGCCGATCAGGTAAGCCAGCAGGGTGCCGAGCGCGCCGGTGGTGGAGATGATGTAGCCGGTGTTGAAAAACAGCCCGGTGCCGATCACGCCGCCCAGCGACAACATCACCAGGTGCCGGGCCTTCATGCTGCGTTTGAACTGCCCTGCGGCGGGCGCCGATGCGTGCATAATAATCTATCCGTATAGACGTCTAAATATCTGAATGGCTATTGGTTATACCTGTAATGCCTTTTTAACGCAATGCGCCACCGGCGATCGCCGCGTAAAAAAATCGTTAAGTCGGATCTATATGCAAATGATAATTATTATCTATAATGTCGCCATTTTCGCTAATGGGACAACATGATGAGATATCTGATTTTATTGGCGGCCTTGGCGCTCGGCGCCTGCAGCCAAACGCCGGTGAAGGCACCGGCCAATGACATCGCGAGTTTGGGGAGCATCACCGATCTGCACAGCGGTGCGAGCCTGACGCCGGAGCAGCTGTTGACGCGATTGGCGCAGCAGCCGCGGGTGATCGTCGGGGAAAAACATGACAATCCTTACCACCATCAGGTTGAGCAATGGCTGGTGCAGCAACTGCCGGCGCGGCGGCCGCAGGGCAGCGTGCTGATGGAGATGATCAACCCGAACCAGCAGGCGCAGGTGGACAAAGTCAAGCAGTGGCTGCAGAGCGACCCCACAGTGCGTGACGGCCGCGTGGCGGAGCTGATCGCCTGGCAGCCGGGCTGGAAGTGGGAACTGTATGGCGGGGTGACGATGGCGGCGATGCGCGCGCCATACCCGCTGTGGTCAGCCAACCTGGATCGCAGCGAGATTACGGCGTTCTATCAGCAGCCGCAGTTCCCGGCGGGGCAGCTATCGGCGCAGCCGGCGGTGCGCAAGGCGCTGGAAGAGACCATCCGCACTTCGCACGGCGGCAAGATTGAGGCCGACCAACTGCACGCGATGTTGGCGATCCAGCAGCAGCGCGATCGGCGCATGGCGGAACGTTTGCTGGCGGCGCCCACGCCCGCGCTGTTAATCGCCGGCGGCTATCACGCCGCCAAATCGGTGGGCGTGCCGCTGCACGTGCGGGATCTGCAACCGGCGGCGGCGCCGACGGTGCTGATGCTGGCGGAGCCGGGCGTACAGGTCGATGCGAACACAGCGGACTACCTGTGGATCACACCATCAGTGAAATGAATACGTTAAGGCAGTGAAAAGGGGTGTTAATTATAGTTGCAAATGATTATCATTAGTAAATGTGATCTGCAATCATTCGCAATTAAGCAAGCTAATGCCCCTATGTTAAGTCAGTCTTATTCCCTTCCGGCCTTTGAGCTGCCGCAGCCGCGCTGGGCGCGTGGCTTGCTGCTCGCCCTGGCGGCGCACGCGGCTTTGGTGCTGCTGTTTTATTGGCCGCAGACGGCGCTGGAGCCGGTGGCGCTGCCGCCGCCGGCGGTGATGATGAGCTGGGCGGCGCAGATTAAAGCGCCGGAAAGCAAACCGCTGCCGCTGGGCGTGCAGCAGACGGAGTCCGCCGCGGCGCAGCCCGCTGAGCAGCAGCAACAGCCGGATCTGCCCAAGCTGGCGCGCGCCGATAAAGCGAAAATCGTGACGGCGCAGCAGAAGCGGGCCGAACGCCGTCCGCCGCAAAAAACGCAGCCGAAGCCGCAGGAACAGGCCAAAGAGACGCGCAACGCCGCCGCGTCCAGCGCCGCCGCACCGCAGGCGCAGACGCTCTCTCACCAAACCGCCGCCCCGATCAACAGCGACGCCAACAGCAGCGCGCAGGCCAAGCTGTCGTGGGAGAGTCTGGTGAAGGGCAAACTGAACCGCATCAAAGAGTATCCCCCGGATGCCCGCAACCGCCGGCGTAGCGGCATGCCGCTGGTCAGTTTTAGCGTCGACGCGCACGGGCGGGTGTCGAACGTGACTCTGCAGATCCGTTCCGGCACCGCGTCGCTGGATCGGGAAGCGGTAGCGGTGGTGTCGCGCGCGCAGCCGTTGCCGCCGCCGCCGCCGGAGATGCTGCAGCAGGGGGCCGTCAGGGTAAGGATGTCGATCGATTTCAATCTGGCGGAGCTGAACGCCCGCCGTTAATGCCCGCAGACGCCGCCTCGCCGCCGTCCGCCTTTTCAAACTTCGTGAGGGATTATGAATCCGCTGTTATTCACCCCGCGTCGCCGCATCGCGGCCGCGCTCTGGCTTTCTTTAGGCGTCGCCGGCGCCGCGCTGGCGCAACCGCAGCCGCCGTTGGCGGAACGGGCGCCGAAAGCGCTGACGGCCCACGGCGAGACGCGCACCGACGATTATTACTGGCTGCGCGACGACAGCCGAAAAGAGCCGAAGGTGCTGGACTACCTGAAGGCGGAGAACCGCTACACCGAGCAGATGATGGCGCCGTACCAGAAGCTGCGCGCCACGCTGTATCAGGAGATGCTGGGCCGCATGAGCCCTGACGATCGTTCGGTGCCGTATCAGCTCAACGGCTATCGCTATCAGGAAAGCTACGCCGCCGGTAAAGATTTCGCGCGGTATCAGCGCCAGGCGCTCACCGGCGACACGCCGTGGCAAACCCTGTTGGACGCCAATCAGCGCGCGGCAGGCCATGCCTATTATCGCCTGGGGGCGCTGGACGTCAGTCTGGACAACCGCCGCCTGGCGGTAGCCGAAGATCTGCAGGGCCGCCGCCAATACCGCATCTCCCTGCGCGAGATAGACAGTGAGCGTTGGTCGCCGGAAACGCTGGAAAACACCTCCGGCAACATGGTGTGGGCCAACGACAGCCAAACCCTGTTCTACGTGCGCAACCACCCGCAAACGCTGTTGCCGTACCAGGTCTATCGCCATCAGTACGGTACGCCGACGGCGGAAGATAAGCTGGTGTACCAGGAGAACGATCCGGCGTTCTACCTCAGCCTCAGCCGTTCTTCTTCGCGTGACTACTTGATACTCACCATCAGCGGCAACACCACCTCCGAAGTGCGCCTGATCGACGCCAACCAGCCGCAGCGCGAGCCGCAGCTGTTCGCCGCCCGGCAAAATGGCCGCGAGTATTATCTCGATCACTACCGCGGCGAGTTCTATCTGCGTTCCAACCATCAGGATCCGAACTTCGGCCTGTACCGCACGGCGGCGGCGGGCAACCCCTGGCAGACGCTGATTGCGCCGCAGGCGCAGCACGAGGTGGAGAGCTTCAGCCTGTTCCGCGACTGGCTGGTGGTGCAGGAACGCGCCAACGGACTGGTGCAGCTGCGGCAAATCAGCTGGGACCGTAAAACCGAGCGCGCCATCCCGTTCGACGACGCCAGCTACATGGCCTGGTTGGGCTATAACCCGGAGCCGGACAGCGATCGGTTGCGCTACGGCTATTCGGCGATGACCACGCCGACCCGCACCTATGAGTGGGATCTGAACAAGGGCGAGCGCACCCTGCTCAAGCAACAGGAAGTGAAAGGCGTCGATCCCAGCCTGTATCACAGCGAACGCATTTGGATCACGGCGCGCGACGGCGTGAAGGTGCCGGTCTCGCTGGTATATCGCAAATCGCTGTTCAAAAACGGCCATAACCCGCTGCTGGTCTACGGCTATGGCGCTTACGGCATGAGCATGGATCCGGCGTTCAGCGCCAACCGTATCAGCCTGCTGGATCGCGGCTTCGTCTATGCGCTGATCCACGTGCGTGGCGGCGGCGAGTTGGGGCAGAGCTGGTACAAACAGGGCAAGCTGACGCACAAACCGAACAGTTTCAACGATTTCATCGACGCCACTCAGGCGTTGATCAACGGCGGCTACGGCCAACCGGGACGCATCTATGCCATGGGCGGCAGCGCTGGCGGTTTGCTGATGGGGGCGGTGATCAATCAGGCACCGCAGCTGTACAACGCGGTGGTGGCACAGGTGCCGTTCGTCGACGTGGTGACCACCATGCTGGATGACAGCATTCCGCTGACCACCGGGGAATACGAGGAGTGGGGCAACCCGCACCAGCCGGCCGCCTATGCGCTGATGAAGTCCTACAGCCCGTACGACAACGTGCGCAAGCAGCATTATCCGAACCTGCTGGTCACCAGCGGTTTGTACGACTCGCAGGTGCAGTATTGGGAGCCGGCCAAATGGGTGGCGAAGCTGCGGCGTTTCAAACAGGGCGATTCGCTGTTGCTGCTCTCCACCGACATGACCGCCGGCCACGGCGGCAAATCGGGCCGCCTGGCGCGGCTGGAAAACGGCGCGCTGGAGTACGCCTTTATTTTGGCGGCGGATCGGCAGACGCAGAAATAACCTTCAGCGCCGCGGCACGCTGCGGCGCAATAAAACAATAACAATCTTTTACCGCGCGTTTCGGCGGGCTTTTTGCTGGGCATTGTCGGCCATCAAACCTTATTGGCTATTTCTGGGGATATATGAAAATCAAAATGATAGCGAGCCTGATCGGCGCGGGACTGGCGCTGTACGGGCCGGCTGCGGCCGCGCAGGAACAGGCGGAAAATAATAAAGGCAGCGTGGCGTTCAGCCCGCTTAACGTCTCGGCCGCCGACGGCGGCAAGAGCAGTGAAAAAGAGGCGTTGGCGAGGCCTGGCGCATTCAGCTCGCGCGACGAAAACAAAAATCTGGAGTCGGTGGACAGCATTCTGCGCAGCATGCCGGGCACCTATACCCAGATTGACCCCAGTCAGGGGGCGGTCAGCGTCAATATTCGCGGCCTGAGCGGCTTCGGCCGGGTTAACACCATGGTCGATGGCATTACCCAAAACTATTACGGTACTTCCACGTCTGGCGTGATATCGCACGGTTCGACCAATAACCAGGCGGGCGTTTTGATTGACCCCAATTTCATCGTCGGCGTGGATGTGGCGCGCGGTGAGAACAGCGGCGGCAGCGGCGTAAACGCGTTGGCGGGCAGCGCCAACTTCCGCACTATCGGTGTTGATGATGTGATCTTTTCCGGCAATCCTTTCGGCGTGAGAACCAAATTCTCGGTTGGCAGCAACGGCATTGGCCGCAGCGGCATGATCGCCGTCGCCGGCAAGGGACAGGCGTTTACCGATACCGGCAGCATTGGCGCGATGGCCGCGGTCAGTGGGAGCTCTATTTATTCGAACTTCAACAATGGCGACGGTATCAGCAGCGAAGATTTTGGGTACGATGAATTTATGAAGCAAAATCCCAAGTCACAGCTGTTCAAACTGGATATCAAGCCTAACGAGTTCAATAGCATTGAGTTTTCCGCCAGGAACTACCAAAACCGCTTTTCTCGGCGCGATATCGATAGTCATGACCTCTACCTCAAATATCACTATGCGCCGTTTTCGGAGCTGGTGGATTTAAACTTCACCGTCAGCACCAGTAAAGGCAATCAGAAATACGACGGCGGTTCGCTATTCACCTTCTTTAACACCAATGCAAAAAACCGCTCCGATGCGCTGGATATCAACAACACCAGCCGATTCAGCCTGCTGGATACTGATGTAGCCTTCAGTTATGGCGGCAAGCTGATGCGCAACCAATACCGCAAACATGTTGAATCGGCGATAGAGAATGCGCAGACGGCGCAGGAGGCGATAGAAAATAACACCTTCGCGCCATCCGGCGAGCAGCGAATCGGCAGTTTATATACCGGCCTGCAGCTTAACCGGGATATCTATCAGCTCGATCTCAACCTGAACTACACCAGCAACAAGCTGACCGGCTACAAGCCTGAATGCGATTATCGCGTGGAATGCTTCCCGCAAGGGGCCGCGAACATCAATTTGAAAGAGCAAGGGTTCAATCCTTCGGTCATGCTATCGGCGCAGGTGACGCCGTGGTTGCAGCCATTCGTCAGCTACAGCAAATCGATGCGTGCGCCGAACATTCAAGAAGTGTTCTATTCCAACTCGGGTGGCGCATCGATGAACCCGTTCCTCAAGGGGGAACGGGCGGAAACCTGGCAGGCCGGCTTCAATGCCAACGGACACGATCTGTTGGTGAAGGAAGATTCATTGCGCCTTAAGGTCGTGGGCTATACCAGTAAGGTACGTAATTACATCTTCAGCGAGTCCTACATGGTATGCCGCAATGGGCGGAAATGCAGTTATCGCGAAAATCTGGAAAACGATTGGGCCGATGCGAGCGAAGATTACTCGGACAACATGTATATCTACGTCAACTCTCTGACGCCGGTACGCATGCATGGTGTTGAGGTTGAAGCCAACTATGACGCCGGTCGAGCATTCGCCCGCGTCTCTTTCAGCAAGCAACACACCGAGCAGCCGACCTCCATCGCCAGCACCTATTTCGGCGCCGGGGATATCAATGAACTACCGGACATGTATTTTACGTTGGATACCGGGGTGCGTTTCCTTGATGAATCGCTAACCGTCGGCAGCATCGTGAAATACACGGGCAAAACGCGTCGCTTGTCGCCGGATTATGAACAGAGCGAAGTGACCGGTGAAATCCTGAAGCAAGAGATGCCGAACATTCCTACCATTATTGACCTGTACAGCACTTATCAGATCAACCGCAACGTCATGCTGAAATTTAGCGTGCAAAACGTGATGAACAAGAGCTATTCCGAGGCGTTGAACAAACTGAATATGTTGCCGATCCAAGGGGATGACGCGACGGCCGCCAACACCGCCCGTGGGCGGACTTATATCTTCGGCGGGGAGGTGCGCTTCTAAACCGCAGCAGAGCAGGGCGCAGTCACTGCGCCCGTTTCGCCTGCAGCAGCCATTTGTCCAGCTCGTTGGCGAACTGCTGGCGGTCGCGCTGGTTCAGGGCGTTCGGGCCGCCGGTCTGAATGCCGCTGGCGCGCAGGGTATCCATAAAATCGCGCATGTTGAGGCGCTCGCGGATGGTGTCCGGCGTATAGCGCTCGCCGCGCGGGTTCAGCGCCACCGCCCCTTTCTCTATCACCTCCGCCGCCAGCGGGATGTCGGCGGTGATCACCAGATCGCCCGCTTCGCAGCGGCGCACGATCTCGTTATCGGCCACGTCGAAACCGGCCGCCACCTGCAGCGAACGGATGTACTTCGACGGCGGCGTGCGCAATGGCTGGTTCGCCACCAGCGTGACGGTGATGGCGGTGCGATCGGCGGCGCGGAACAGCACCTCTTTGATCACGTTCGGACAGGCGTCCGCATCGACCCAAATCTGCATCATTTCGGCTCCTGCAGCCAGTCGCGCACCGGCAGGAAATCGCGCGTCAGCGCCGCTTCCGGGCTGTCGGCCTCCGGCTGGTAGTTATATTCCCAACGCACCAACGGCGGCATCGACATCAGGATGGACTCGGTGCGCCCGCCGGTTTGCAGCCCGAACAGCGTGCCGCGATCCCACACCAGGTTGAATTCCACATAGCGGCCGCGGCGATACAGCTGGAACTGGCGCTCGCGCTCGCCCCAGGTCAAGGCCTTGCGTTTTTCGACGATCGGCAGATAGGCGTCGAGGAAGCCCTGGCCCACCGCGCGGGTGAAGGCGAAGCAGTGGTCGAAGTCCGGGGTGTTCAGATCGTCGTAGAACAGGCCGCCGATGCCGCGCGCTTCGTTGCGGTGCTTGATGAAGAAGTAATCGTCGCACCATTGCTTGTATTTAGGGTAAACCTCGTCGCCGAACGGCGCACACAGCTCGGCCGCGGTGCGGTGCCAGTGCACGGCATCCTCTGCGAAACCGTAGAACGGCGTCAGGTCAAAACCGCCGCCGAACCACCACACCGGCGCCTCGCCCGGTTTTTCAGCGATGAAGAAGCGCACGTTGGCGTGGCTGGTGGGGACATAGGGGCTGAGCGGGTGGATAACCAACGAGACGCCCATCGCCTGGAAGCTGCGCCCGGCCAGTTCCGGACGGTGCGCGGTCGCCGAGGCCGGCAGGGTGGCGCCGGAGACGTGCGAGAAGTTGACCCCCGCCTGTTCGAACACCGCGCCGTTGGTCAGCACGCGGCTGCGGCCACCGCCGCCTTCTTCACGCGTCCATTGGTCTTCGGTGAACACGGCGCCGCCGTCGGCCTGGGCGAGCTGCGCGCAGATGTGATCCTGCAGCGCCAGCAGGAAGGATTTTACTTCAGCGATGTTAGGTAAACTCATGCGGGGTCTTTATAGCGTCTGGCTGAACAAGGCGCTGAGTATACTCTTATTCGCCGCCCGCGGCATCAGCGGGGTTTGCGTTGGTGTGCGTCGAAATAGTCGAAGAAGTTGATGATGCCGTCCGCGATGGCGCGGGCGATTTTCTCGCGAAACGCGGTGGTGCCCAGCAGCCGTTCTTCGTTCGGGTTGGTGATGAACGAGGTTTCCACCAGCACCGAGGGGATGGACGGGGATTTCAGCACCGCGAACGCCGCCTGTTCGGTGCTGTCGCTGTGCAGATGGTGCACTGGGCGAATTTGACCGAGCACGTGGCGGCCGAGCGTCAGGCTGTTGTTGATGGTGTCGGTTTGCACCAGATCGAACAGCACCTGCTGCAGGTAGTTGTCCTGATCCTTGTACTTGCCTCCCGCCACGTCGTCGGCGGCGTTTTCACGGTTTGACAGGTAGCGCGCCATGGCGCTGCTGGCGCCGCGGTTGGAGAGGGCGAACACCGAAGCGCCTGAGGCCGACGGGCTGGTGAAACCGTCGGCGTGAATCGAAATGAACAGATCGGCCTGGTGCTGGTGGGCGATCTCCACCCGCTGGAACAGCGGAATGAATTCGTCTTCTTCGCGCGTCAGGCGCGCCTCGACGTGATCGTGCTCATGCAGGAATCGGCGCACGTGGTTGGCGATTTCCAGCACGATGTGTTTTTCCTGCGAACCTTCGTGGCCGACCGCGCCGGAGTCGATGCCGCCGTGACCGGGATCGATCATCACCCGCTTCTTGCCGCCGGCCGGTTTCGCCGCCGGTTTGCTGTGCTGATTGCGCAGCAGGCCTTCCGCCTTGGCGTTTTGGCTTTTCACGCCGAACAGCGCCACCGCCAGACCGGAAAGCAAAAGTTGGCGTCGCGTCGGGGAAACGGCAAGCGGTTTAAAATTGAGGAAGGGTTTACCCTGCTTTTTCATTACGCAACGCTCCGTCGACGTTTCTATTTTGCGACGTTATATCGTATTGATAATCATTAATCGACCCGATAACTATTTCCATTTATTACGCCTGTTACCGGCGATTTCCGGGCAAAATAGCGCGCTAAATCGCAGTTTGATATTGCGTAAGTGAATAATCACGCGATAATCAGATAAACACCTTAATTAACAGCGGCCAACATCGATGGAAATTCGCGTATTTCGACAAGACGACTTTGAAGAAGTCATTACCCTGTGGGAGCGCTGCGATCTGCTGCGGCCCTGGAACGATCCGGAGATGGACATCGAGCGCAAGCTGAACCACGACCCGGAGCTGTTTCTGGTGGCGGAAGTCGGCGGCGAAGTGGTCGGTTCGGTGATGGGCGGCTATGATGGGCACCGCGGCTCGGCGTATTACCTCGGGGTGCATCCCGACTATCGCGGGCGCGGCATCGCCAATGCGTTGATCAACCGTCTGGAGAAGAAGCTGATCGCCCGCGGCTGCCCGAAGATCCAGATCATGGTGCGCGAAGACAACGACACGGTGGTTGAGATGTACGAGAAGCTCGGCTACGAAATCCAGGGCATCACCAGCCTGGGCAAGCGGCTGATCGAAGATCAGGAATATTGATCGAGCGGCGGACGGCGGTATAGCCCGCCCGCCGCAGCGCATTACGGCAGCTTTTTGACGGTTTTTACGTCCACTTCCACGCTGCTCCAGTCTTTATCCACTTTCCCTTCCAACTGCACCTTGTCTTTCGGTGTGACGGTTTGGCCGTTCCAGCGCTTGCGATCGATCTCGACCGTCAGGGTGCCGGTGGCGTCGCGGAAGGTGTAGGTATCGTCGCCGATGCGCTGCTCGATGTTGCCCTGCAGCATCACCCAGGTGTCGTCGCTCAGCGATTTCACCTTGTCCACGGTGGTCAGCGCCGCGCTGGGACCGGAGAAACCGCCCTGCGGAGCGGGTTGCGTTTGCGCCTGCGGCGCGGCCGGATCGAGGAACCCGCCTTGTTGCGCCAGTACCGGTGCGCTGCACAGCGCGATCAGAGCGGCCAGAGTCAGTTTTTTCATGTTGCGCTTCCTTATCGTTATTGAAAATCACATCCCGCTGATATCGGGTGCTTGCTAAGTGATAAGGATTAAAACACGCCGATCTTAAGAGCTTCTTAAGCCGACGCATTGAAATTCCCATCGCCGGCGCCCATCTGTAGCCATAGTCTTTATTCTGTTGGCAAGGAACGAACGTTGAAGCCATTCTCCCCCCGGTTTTCCCCGGACGATTACGATCAGCACGGCGCGCTGCGGCTGCCGCTGGGATTTTGGGCCGTGCTGATTTTGCAGGCGCGCACCTGGCTGTTGTTCGTGATGGCCGGCGCTTCACGTGAGCAGGGCGAAAGCCTGTTGGCGCTGTTTTATCCGGATACCCAACGTTTTTGGTACGGCATGCTGCTCGGTCTGCCGGCGGCGCTGGCGTTTTTGCTGAGCGGCCGTCGCCACCAATGGCCGCGGCTGTGGCGCGGCTGGCGCTGGGGGCTGGCTGTCTCGCTGCTGGCGTCGCTCGGCGGCTCGCTGTTCAGCCTGTGGCGCCAGGACGGCGATCCGCCGGGGCTGGAGCTGGCGTTGGTGTTGCTCGACGCGCTGGCGCTGAGCTATCTGCTGCTGAATGCGCGCCTGAAAGCCTGTTTCGCGCCGCCGGAGCAGGCCGACTAATTGCCGAGAAGTGCGGCACTTTTCGCATTTTCCGCACTCCAAGCTGGCAACCGTTGGCGTAGTGCGGGCCGTTGTGAGAGGCTGGCATGCAGCAAAACGCCGAGTGCGGCAGGCGCGGGCTACCGCGCCGTGCCATTGATGTCTAAGGAGCTAGAGATGAATATTCGCCCCCTGTTGTTAGGGCTTCCGTTGTTACTGACCGGCTGTTCGAGCATGTCCAATTTCTCCTGGTCCAGCCTGTCGCCGTTCAACTGGTTCGGCAGCAGCCTGGAGGTCGGCGCCAAGGGCGTCGGCAAGCTCAACGCCGGCACGCCGATGTCGGAAAGCGCCATCAATGACGGGCTGGACGGCAACTACCGCCTGCGCGGCGGCATGGCGACCAACAACGGCCAGATCGTCTCTTATTACCAGGCGCTGTCCGGCGACGAAGTGAAACTGGTGATCACCGGCGAACCGAAAGGGCGCCTGCAGCGCGTGGACGTGCTGGATCCGAAAGTGGCGACGGAGTGGGGCAACAAGCTCGGCACGCCGTTCGGCGATATGTACAGCAAGGCGTTCGGCTCCTGTAAGCCGGGCAGCGGCGAAGACGCCGGTAAAGTGGAGTGCGTGGCGGAGCAGAGCAAGTACGTCACCTACATCTTCAGCGGCAAGTGGGCCGGGGCGCAGGATATCATTCCGCCGGACGACACCCTGAAAAGCTGGACGGTCAGCAAAATCATCTGGCACGCCAAGCCGCAGCAGTAACGTGTTCAACGGGTGCCGGTTCGCGGCGCCTGCCTTTTCAAGCTATTACCCCTATTTTCTTTGCGCTGCTGCAAGGCAATCGTCCGCGCTTGCGGTATGATAGCGCGCGTTTGTAACAGGGAACCCGCGCGTCAACCGCCATACCTGTTGCCTGGTTTTGGTATTGAGGATAACAACATGACACAGGTTCAGAGCGGCATTCTGCTGGAGCACTGCCGTTTCGCCATTTTTATGGAAGCCAGCGTACAGGGCGAATTCGCCGACTTGCGCCAGGGCTGCAAGCAGTTTTGTCAGACCCTGAGCGAGCTGCAGCAGCAGTTCCCCGATGCGCGCCTCGGCGCGGTGATCGCTTTCGGTTACGACGTTTGGCACGATCTCTCCAGCGGCCAGGGCGCGAAAGAGTTGAAGCCGTTCACGCCGCTCGGCAAAGGGTTGGCGCCGGCCACCCAGCGCGATATGCTGATCCACATCCAGTCGCTGCGCCACGACGTCAACTTCACGCTGGCGCAGGCGGCGCTGGCGGCGTTCGGCAATGTCATCAAGATCGAAGAAGAAACCCACGGCTTCCGCTGGGTGGAAGAGCGCGATCTGAGCGGCTTCATCGACGGCACCGAAAACCCGCAGGGCGACCAGCGCCCGGCAGTGGCGACGATCGCCGAAGGCGAAGAGGACGCCGGCGGCAGCTATGTGCTGGTGCAACGCTACGAGCACAACCTGCGCCAGTGGCAGCGCTTTACCACCGAACAGCAGGAGCAGATCATTGGCCGCACCAAGCACGACAGCGAAGAGCTGCCGGCCGATCAGCGCCCGGATACCTCGCACGTCAGCCGCGTCGATCTGAAAGAGAACGGCAAGGGCCTGAAAATTTTGCGCCAGAGCCTGCCTTACGGCACCGCCAGCGGCAAGCACGGCCTGTTCTTCATCGCCTATTGTGCGCGCCTGCACAATATCGAGCAGCAGCTGCTGAGCATGTTCGGCGATCTGGACGGCAAACGCGACGCGATGTTGCGCTTCAGCCGTGCGGTGACCGGCAGCTACTACTTTGCGCCATCGCTGACGCGCCTGCTGTCACTTTGACGCCGTCGCCGAAGCCGGCGCGTCCGGCTTCGGTCTGTTTTCCCTTCCCAAAACGCCTCGCATTCCCTGCCTTATAGCGTTTGATGCTTGTAAATCACTAAACGGTATATAAAAGCGTTACAGCTCCGCACCGAGTTATAAATACACTGGTCGTCAATAAGGCGAAAGCCTGAAGGAATGACTCAGTGATAAGGTGCAGAATGAAACAAAACCGGGTTAAAAATCTCGTGCTGAAAGGTTGGCTGGCGGCTGCGCTGTTGGCGAGCGGCGCCGCGTCGGCGGCGGAATTGCTGAACAGCTCTTATGACGTTTCCCGTGAATTGTTCGTCGCGCTGAATCCCGGCTTTGAACAGCAGTGGAATCAACAGCATCCGAACGACAAGCTGACCATCAAACAATCGCACGCCGGCTCGTCGAAGCAGGCGCTGGCGATCCTGCAGGGCCTGCGCGCCGACGTGGTGACCTACAACCAGGTCACAGACGTGCAGATCCTGCACGATCGCGGGCAGCTGATCCCGGCAGACTGGCAGGCGCGCCTGCCGAACAACAGCTCGCCGTTCTATTCCACCATGGCGTTTTTGGTGCGCAAGGACAACCCGAAGGGCATCCACACCTGGAACGATTTGGTGCGTGACGACGTGAAGCTGGTGTTCCCGAACCCGAAAACCTCCGGCAACGGCCGTTATACCTATCTGGCCGCCTGGGGCGCCGCCAGCCAGGCTGACGGCAACGATGCGGCCAAGACCCGCGCCTTCATGACCCGCTTCCTGAAAAACGTGCTGGTGTTCGATACCGGTGGCCGCGGCGCGACCACCACCTTCGTCGAGCGCGGTTTGGGCGACGTGCTGATCAGCTTCGAGTCCGAAGTGAACAACATCCGCAAGCAATACGGTGAAGACAAGTACGAAGTGATCGTGCCGCCGGTCGATATTCTGGCGGAGTTCCCGGTGGCCTGGGTCGACAAAAACGTAGAGCGCAACGGCACCGAGCAGGCGGCCAAAGCCTATCTGAACTACCTCTACAGCCCGGCGGCGCAGCAGGTGATCACCAGCTTCTACTACCGCGTCTATGACCAGAAAGCGATGGCGGCGGCGAAGGGGCAATTCCCGGACACCCAACTGTTCCGGGTGGAAGACCAGTTCGGCGGTTGGCCGCAGGTGATGAAAACTCACTTCGCCACCGGCGGCGAGTTGGATCAGCTGCTAGCGGCAGGGCGCAAGTAAATGTTGGCGTTGTCGTCCAGTAAACGGGTGCTGCCCGGATTTGGCCTCAGCCTCGGCAGCAGCCTGTTTTATACCTGTTTGATCCTGCTGCTGCCGCTCAGTGCGCTGGTGATGCAGCTGGCGCAGATGAGCCTGGCGCAATATTGGGAAGTGATTTCCAACCCGCAGGTGGTGGCGGCGTACAAAGTGACGCTGCTGGCCGCCGGCGTCGCCAGCCTGTTCAACGCGGTGTTCGGCATGCTGATGGCCTGGATCCTGACGCGCTACCGTTTTCCCGGCCGTTCGCTGCTGGACGGCCTGATCGATCTGCCGTTCGCGCTGCCGACGGCGGTGGCCGGCCTGACGCTGGCCGGTCTGTTTTCCACCACGGGCTGGTACGGTCAGTGGCTGGCGCACTTTGACATTAAGGTCACCTTCACCTGGCTTGGGATTGCGGTGGCGATGGCGTTCACCAGCCTGCCGTTTGTGGTGCGCACCGTGCAGCCGGTTTTGGAAGAGCTGGGGCCGGAATACGAAGAGGCGGCCGAGACGCTGGGCGCCACGCGTTGGCAGAGCTTTCGCCGCGTGGTGTTGCCTGAGGTGGCGCCGGCGCTGCTGGCCGGCACCGCCATTTCCTTTACCCGCAGCCTGGGCGAGTTTGGCGCGGTGATTTTCATCGCCGGCAATATCGCCTGGAAGACGGAAGTGACCTCGCTGATGATTTTTGTGCGTTTGCAGGAGTTCGATTACCCGGCGGCCAGCGCCATCGCCTCGGTGATCCTGGCGGCGTCGCTGCTGCTGCTGTTCAGCATTAACGTCTTGCAAAGCCGCTTCGGCAGACGTTTGGGAGGAGGGCACTGATGGCTGATGTTTCCGCCTTCAACGGCGCCGAGCGCCCGCGCGTCAACTGGGGCAAGTGGACGTTGATCGCCATCGGCGCGCTGTTTTCGGTGCTACTGCTGGTGGTGCCGATGATGTCGATTTTCGCCGAGGCCTTCTCCAAAGGGGTTGGCGCGATGTGGAGCAACTTGCTCGATCCGGACATGCTGCACGCCATCTGGCTGACGGTCTTGATCGCGCTGATCACCGTGCCGTTCAACCTGGTGTTCGGCACGTTGCTGGCGTGGCTGGTGACGCGTTTCACCTTCCCCGGCCGCCAGTTGCTGCTGACGCTGATCGATATCCCGTTCGCCGTCTCACCGGTGGTGGCGGGGCTGATTTATCTGCTGTTTTACGGCAGCAACGGTCTGCTGGGCGGCTGGCTGGATGCGCATAACATCCAGATCATGTTCTCCTGGCCGGGCATGGTGCTGGTGACCATCTTCGTCACCTGTCCTTTCGTGGTGCGCGAGCTGGTGCCGATGATGCTCAGTCAGGGCAGCCAGGAAGACGAGGCCGCCATTCTGCTGGGGGCGTCCGGTTGGCAGATGTTCCGCCGCGTGACGCTGCCCAACATTCGCTGGGCGCTGCTGTACGGCGTGGTGCTGACCAACGCGCGCGCCATCGGCGAGTTCGGCGCGGTGTCGGTGGTGTCCGGTTCGATTCGCGGCGAAACCTACAGCCTGCCGCTGCAGGTTGAGCTGTTGCAGCAGGATTACAACACCGTCGGGGCCTTTACCGCCGCCGCCCTGTTGACCCTGATGGCGATCGTTACCCTATTTTTGAAGAGCGCGCTGCAGTGGCGTCTGGAACGTCAAAACGCGCGTCTCGAGCGGGAGGAAAATCATGAGCATTGAGATTAACGGCATCAACAAGTACTTCGGTCGCACCAAGGTATTGAACGATATCTCGCTCGATATTGCTTCCGGCGAGATGGTGGCGCTGCTCGGGCCATCCGGCTCCGGCAAGACCACGCTGCTGCGCATCATCGCCGGGCTGGAAAGCCAGAGCGGCGGCAAGCTGGGCTTCCACGGCACCGATGTCAGCCACATGCACGCGCGCGACAGGCGCGTGGGCTTCGTATTTCAGCACTATGCGCTGTTCCGCCATATGACGGTGTTCGACAATATCGCCTTCGGCCTGACCGTGCTGCCGCGCCGCGAGCGGCCGAACGCCGCGGCGATCAAACAGAAAGTCACTCAGCTGCTGGACATGGTGCAGCTGGGCCACCTGGCTACCCGCTACCCGTCGCAGCTGTCCGGCGGCCAGAAACAGCGCGTGGCGCTGGCGCGCGCCCTGGCGGTGGAACCGCAGATTCTGCTGCTGGATGAACCGTTCGGCGCGCTGGATGCGCAGGTGCGCAAAGAGCTGCGCCGCTGGCTGCGTCAGCTGCATGAAGAGCTGAAATTCACCAGCGTTTTCGTCACCCACGATCAGGAAGAGGCGATGGAAGTGGCTGACCGCATCGTGGTGATGAGCCAGGGCAATATCGAACAGGTTGGCTCGCCGGAGGAGATTATGCGCGAGCCGGCCAGCCGCTTCGTGCTGGAGTTTATGGGGGAAGTGAACCGTCTGAACGGCGAAATTCGCGGCTCCCAGCTGTTCGTCGGCGCGCACCAGTGGCCGCTGTCGTTCCAGCCGATGCACCAGGGCAGCGTCGATCTGTTCCTGCGCCCGTGGGAAATGGAAGTGGCGACCGAGAGCAGCGAGCGCTGCCCACTGCCGGTTCAGGTGTTGGAAGTCAGCCCGCGCGGCCATTTCTGGCAGTTGACGGTGCAGCCGATCGGCTGGCACCAGGAACCGATCGGCGTGGTGCTGCCGGAAGGCAACGCTACGCCGGTGCGCGGCGGCCGTTATTACGTCGGCAGCCTCAATGCGCGGCTGTATGCCGGCGATCAACTGCTGCAACCTGTTGCGTTAGCCAAAAGCGCCTGATAGGTTTTAGCCAGTCCTTTTCTTTAAGGCAACCCCGGGGTTGCCTTTTTACTTTACGCACACCAACACACAGGCAAAGATCGTGACAACGCTCGAACAATGCATCGGGAATACCCCGCTGGTACAACTGCAACGGCTGGCCGCCCAGGCGGGCAGCGAGGTATGGGTCAAACTGGAAGGCAACAATCCGGCGGGATCGGTGAAGGATCGCGCCGCGTTGGCGATGATCCAGCAGGCGGAGCTGCGCGGTGAGATCAAGCCCGGCGACGTGCTGATCGAGGCTACCAGCGGCAACACCGGCATTGCACTGGCGATGATCGCTGCATTGAAAGGTTATGCGCTGAAGCTGCTGATGCCGGAGAACATGAGCCTGGAGCGGCAGGCGGCGATGCGCGCCTACGGTGCGGAACTGATCCTGGTCAGCCGTGAGCAGGGGATGGAAGGGGCGCGCGATCTAGCGCTGGAGATGCAGCGCCAGGGGCAGGGCAAAGTGCTGGATCAGTTTAACAATTTCGACAATCCCTATGCCCACTTCACCACCACCGGCCCGGAGATCTGGCGCCAGACCGAAGGGCGCATCACGCACTTCGTTTCCAGCATGGGCACCACCGGCACCATTACCGGCGTGGGCGGTTACCTGAAGAGCCAGAATCCGCAGGTGCAGATCATTGGCCTGCAGCCGGCGGAAGGCAGCAGCATCCCCGGCATTCGCCGTTGGGCGCCCGCTTACCTGCCGGGTATTTTCCGCCCGGAGCTGGTGGATCAGGTGTTGGATATCGAGCAGCGCGATGCCGAGCAGACCATGCGCCAGCTGGCGCAGCGTGAAGGCATTTTCTGCGGCGTCAGCTCCGGCGGTGCGGTGGCCGGCGCTCTGCGCGTTGCGGCGGCTAATCCCGGCAGCGTGGTGGTGGCGATCGTCTGCGATCGCGGCGACCGTTACCTCTCCACCGGCGTGTTCGACTGACCGTTCCTTCCCGGCGGTATGTTCCGTCGGGAGAATCTTTCCCCCTTTCCTTCCGACAGACGGCAGCCTCGCTTGCGTGGTAGCTGCCGCTTGCTCGTGCGCCAATCCCCTGACTGAAGTAGAGAAATCGCGCGACAGCGGCCACACTAACGGTGGCGAGACGCCAAGAGCGATGTGTAAGGATTGAGTAAAACCGGCTGCGGGCCGGCGGAATTGGCGGGAAAATAACGAAAATCGGTGAAGGAGCAAGGCATGAAAATTTTACTGGTCGACGATGACCTGGAGCTTGGCACCATGCTGAGCGAATACCTGACGGGCGAAGGCTTCGACGCCACGCTGGTGCTGACCGGCAAGGCGGGGATAGAGGGCGCGCTGTCGGGCGACTATACCGCGATGATCCTCGACATCATGCTGCCGGATATGAGCGGCATCGACGTGCTGCGCGACGTGCGTAAAAAGAGCCGGCTGCCGATCATCATGCTGACCGCCAAAGGCGACAACATCGATCGGGTGATTGGCCTGGAGATGGGCGCCGACGATTACATGCCCAAACCGTGCTACCCGCGCGAATTGGTAGCGCGTCTGCGCGCGGTGCTGCGCCGCTTCGAAGAGCGGCCGCAAGAGGCGGAGGACGAGGCCGCCATCAGCTTCGGCGAGCTGACGCTGAACCCTTCTACCCGCAGCAGCGAATGGCGCGGTAAGGCGTTTGATCTGACGGCTTCGGAATTCAATCTGCTGGAGCTGTTGCTGCGCGCGCCGGATCGCGTGGTGTCGAAGGACGAACTGTCCGAGAAAGGACTGGGGCGCCCGCGCGAGGCCTATGATCGCAGCGTGGACGTGCATATCAGCAATATCCGCCAGAAGCTGAGCGCGTTGGCCGGCAGTAAGCTCAGCATCGAGACGGTGCGCAGCATCGGCTATCGCATACGGTAACCAGACATGCGCGGAAGACTGTTCTGGAAAATTTTGCTCGGCTTTTGGCTGACCTTCCTCATTATGACGCAGGCCTTGTGGGTGGCGTTTTCTCTTTATGGCGATCGCTATGTGCCGCCGGAGAACGCCATGGCGCGGCGGGCGATCGGCCTGCAGCTGACCTCCGCCGCCACCCAGTTGCGCAGCGGCGGCATGCCGGCGCTGGAAGCCCTGATGCGCGACTGGCCGGAGGACGATCGGCGTCTGCTGTCCGTTACGCCGATGATCCAACCGCCGCCTGAGCCGGAAGAACCGCTGTTTGAAGGGCGACGGATGCCGAAAGCGATTTCCGCCTGGGTGCAGACCGGAGAAGGGCAGGGTTACTGGCTGAGTTATAACGTGCGCGGGCTGCGGGAAGAGTATCGGCCGGAGCGGCGTTCCCACGTCTTCAACATTCCAGCACCGATGTTGTGGGTCGGCGGGCTGGGCGGTTTGCTGTTCAGCGCCGTGCTGGCCTGGAACCTGACCCGGCCGATGCGTCAGCTGCGCGGCGGCCTGGATCGGGTGGCGCAGGGCGATCTCTCGGTGCGGCTGTACCCGACGATGCGGCGCCGCCATGACGAGCTGTCCGACGTGGCGCGCGATTTCGACACCATGGCCGAACGCCTGGAGCTGCTGGTCAGCGCCCGCGAGCAGCTGTTGCACGACGTCTCGCACGAGCTGCGTTCACCGCTGGCGCGCCTGCAGCTGGCGATCGGCCTGGCGCGGCAGAATGCCGGCAACGTCGAAACCTCGCTCAAGCGCATCGAACACGAGTCGGGGCGGTTGGACAAAATGATCGGCGAACTGCTGGCGCTGTCGCGTACCGAACACAGCAGCCTGCCGGACGAAGAGTATTTCGATCTGTACGGCCTGGTTGACGCGGTGGTGAGCGATGCGCGCTACGAGGCGCAGGTGCCCGGCGTGGATATCGTGCTGCAGGCCGAGTCGGATGTGGAGTATACCGTCAAGGGCAATGCAGAGCTGATGCGGCGTGCGGTGGATAACGTCGTGCGCAATGCGCTGCGCTTTTCCAGCCACGGGCAGCGGGTGACGGTGGCGCTGTCGCGCGTCGACAATCAGTTTCAGATCGCCGTCAGCGATCAGGGGCCGGGCGTCGAGGAGTCGAAGCTGTCGAGCATCTTCGATCCTTTCGTACGCGTGAAATCGGCGCTGTCGGGCAAGGGCTACGGCCTGGGGCTGGCGATTACCCGCAAGGTGGTATTGGCGCACGGCGGCCAGGTTGAGGCGCGTAACGGCGACAAAGAGGGGCTGATCATCACTCTGCGCGTGCCGCGCTGGTCGTCATGACGCAGCGAGATGGGGATACGACGAAGGAGATAAAAAAAACGGCGCCGAGGGCGCCGTTTATCTTGCTGATTCGCGATTACTTCTTGATGCGGATGATCGGGGTTTCGCCAACGGTCACGCTGCCGGACAGTTTGATCAGCTCTTTGATTTCGTCCATGTTGGAGATAACGACCGGCGTCAGGGTAGACTTGGCTTTTTCTTCCAGCAGTGGCAGGTTGAACTCGATAACGACGTCGCCTTTCTTGACGCGCTGGCCTTCTTCGGCGATGCGTTTGAAGCCTTCGCCTTTCAGTTCTACGGTATCGATGCCGAAGTGGACGAACAGCTCAATGCCGCTGTCGGATTCGATAGAGAATGCATGGTTGGTTTCGAAAATCTTGCCGATGGTGCCGTCAACCGGAGCAACCATTTTGTTGCCGGCCGGTTTGATAGCGATACCGTCGCCAACGATTTTTTCAGCGAACACTACGTCCGGCACATCTTCGATATTGACGATTTCGCCAGAAAGGGGAGCGACGATCTCGATAGTGCCCGTGTCTTTCTTGTCATCAGAAACCAGAGATTTCAGTTTATCGAACAAACCCATGATCTTCTCCTAAGCATTAAATTGGGCGGCGTTCCAGTGTCGTGGAAGTTTAGCAGAGCGTTTTTTCTTCGATGAATTTATTGACGCAATTCATCAGGTCTTGTGCCGTTGGCTGTGCCAAGGCCTGCGCTGCCAACGCCTTCACATCTTCGAAATTCGTGTTACGAATAATTTTCTTGATGCGCGGGATTGAAATCGCACTCATGCTGAACTCATCCAGCCCCATGCCCAATAACAACAGTGTAGCACGCTCATCGCCAGCCAGTTCACCGCACATGCCGGTCCACTTGCCTTCCGCGTGAGATGCATCAATAACCTGTTTAATCAGGCCAAGCACTGATGGGGACATCGGGTTATAGAGATGAGAAATCAGCTCGTTGCCGCGATCTACCGCCAGAGTATACTGGGTTAGATCGTTTGTCCCAATACTAAAGAAGTCGACTTCTTTCGCCAGGTGGTGAGCAATGACCGCCGCAGCCGGTGTTTCCACCATCACGCCCACTTCGATGCTCTCGTCAAACGCCTTGCCTTCTTCGCGCAGCTGCGCCTTCAGCGTCTCGATTTCGCCTTTCAGATCGCGCACTTCTTCCACGGAGATGATCATCGGGAACATGATGCGCAGTTTGCCGAACGCCGAGGCGCGCAGGATGGCGCGCAGCTGGGCGTGCAGGATTTCACGGCGGTCCATCGCGATGCGGATGGCGCGCCAGCCGAGGAACGGGTTCTCTTCCTTCGGCAGGTTCATGTACGGCAGGTCTTTGTCGCCGCCGATGTCCATGGTGCGGACGATCACCGCCTGCGAGCCCATGGCTTCCGCCACGGCTTTATAAGCCTGGAACTGCTCGTCTTCGGTCGGCAGCGAGTCGCGGTCCATGAACAGGAATTCGGTACGATACAGGCCGACGCCTTCCGCGCCGTTGCGCTCTGCACCTGCGACGTCGCGCACGGTGCCGATGTTGGCGCAGACTTCAACCTGATGGCCGTCCAGCGTAATCGCCGGCAGGTCCTTCAGCTTGGCCAGATCGTTTTTCTCGGTGATATATTGGTTCTGGGCGGCTTTCAGCTGATCGATAACGTCAGCGGTCGGGTTAACGTAAATCTGGTTGTTAACCGCGTCCAGAATCAGGTAGTCGTCGTTTTTCACCTGCTTGGTCACGTCGCTGGTGCCGACGATCGCCGGCAGCTCCAGGGAGCGCGCCATGATGGAGGTGTGGGAGGTGCGGCCGCCGAGATCGGTGATGAAGCCCAGCACTTTGTCCAGGTTCAGCTGCGCGGTCTCGGACGGGGTCAGATCGGTGGCCACCAGGATCACTTCGTCCTGAATGGAGCCCAGATCGACGATAGGCATGCCCAGAATGTTCTGCAGCAGGCGCTTGCCGATGTCGCGCACGTCGGCGGCGCGTTCTTTCAGGTATTCGTCGTCCAGCTCTTCCAGCGCTTTCGCCTGACCTTCGATTACGGTGTAGGCGGCGGCGTCAGCGGAGGCCAGATCGTCTTTGATTAGGGCTATGATTTCCTGCTCAAGCTCTTCGTCTTCCAGCAACATGATGTGGCCTTCGAAGATAGCTTCCTTCTCTTCGCCGAAGGTTTCGCCAGCTTTGGTCTTGATCGCTTCCAGCTGTTCGGACGCTTTCGCGCGGCCGGCCAGAAAACGCGAGACTTCCTGCTCTACTTGATCAGCAGAGATTTTCTTCCGGTTGATGACGATGTCGTCTTCTTTCAGCAAGAGAGCCTTACCAAAAGCGATGCCCGGTGATACTAAAATGCCTGAAATCATAACCCTACCTTACTCTTGACTGGTGTTAACTAAAAAGACGGGCCGATTACTCAAGCTCTGCCATCAGTTTTACCAAGTGCTCAACGGCTTTCTGCTCGTCTTCACCTTCAGCGGAGATGGTCACTACGGTCCCTTGAGTCAGCCCCAGAGTTTGCAGTTTGAACAGGCTTTTAGCGCTGGCGCTTTTGCCGTTGGAGGTCACGGTGATGTCAGACGTGAAGCCTTTGGCTTCTTTAACGAACTGAGCGGCAGGGCGAGTATGCAGACCATTCGGAGCGGTAATAGTAACTTCTTGCTGGAACATTGATGTTTCCCCAACTTATTGGATTAATGTTGTGGAGTTAAAGTTTAGCCCAGGGGGCTGACTTTAACTTGTCTGGTTATAGCGCCTGACTATGGACAGGGGCGAACGTTGATGCAACAGAAAACGACGCGTTAGGCACTTCAGATCAAAAAACTCGGCTTTAGACGTCGTTCCAATCCGCTCCCCATTATGCCCGATTCGCCGCGTCGGCGACAGATGAGTAAATCGATTCAGCCTCGACCGGGCTCGGAGAGTGATTAATTTTGCGCATCGAAATAATGCACCGTTAAATACTAAAGGCGACGGGCAAAAGCAATCTTGGACTGCTATAAAGTTTGATCCAGTCCACAAAAAAGCACCCCGCAGGGTGCTTTTTTAGCGATTTGTGCAGTGGCGGAATTACTGCTGCAATTCCTGCTCGGTGAACAGATCGGCGAACAGCGCGGTGCTGAGATAGCGTTCGCCGGAAGAGGGCAGGATGACCACGATAGTCTTGTCGGCGAACGCCGGTTCTTCGGCCAGTTTCACCGCCGCCGCGACCGCTGCGCCGGAGGAGATGCCCGCCAGGATGCCTTCTTCGTCCATCAGGCGGCGCGCCATGCTGATGGCTTCGTCGTTGGAGACTTTCTCGACGCGATCCACCAGATCCAGATCGAGGTTGCCCGGAATGAAGCCGGCGCCGATGCCCTGGATCTTGTGCGGGCCCGGCTTCAGCTCTTCACCGGCCAGCGCCTGGCTGATGACCGGCGAGTCGGTCGGCTCTACCGCCACGGTGGTGATGGCTTTGCCTTTGGTGTTTTTGATGTAGCGGCTAACGCCGGTCAGCGTGCCGCCGGTGCCGACGCCGGAGATGAACACGTCGACTTCCCCGTCGGTGTCTTCCCAGATTTCCGGGCCGGTGGTTTTTTCATGGATGGCCGGGTTGGCCGGGTTGCTGAACTGTTGCAGGATCAGGTAACGGTTTGGATCGGTGGCGACGATCTCTTCCGCCTTGGCGATGGCGCCTTTCATGCCTTTCGCCCCTTCGGTCAGCACCAGGTTGGCGCCCAGCGCTTTGAGCAGCTTGCGGCGCTCAATGCTCATGGTTTCCGGCATGGTCAGCGTCAGCTTGTAACCGCGCGCGGCGGCCACGAAGGCCAGCGCGATGCCGGTGTTGCCGCTGGTCGGCTCCACCAGTTCCTTGCCGGCGGTCAGCACGCCGCGTTGTTCCGCATCCCAAATCATATTGGCACCGATGCGGCATTTGACGCTGAAGCTCGGGTTGCGTGATTCAACCTTGGCCAGAATGCGTCCGTTGCCGATACGGTTCAGACGAACCAGCGGCGTATGGCCGATTGTTAATGAGTTGTCTTCATATATCTTGCTCATAGCCCGTCCTTTAACTCTATGAAAATGTGGGGAACATCGAAAGCATACGCTAACAGTACCGGCAGGGAAGTAAAGAATTGGTATATCTATATGTTATTAGGAAATAAGTTTTAAGCACAATGATAAGGGCGCGAAATGCGCGCCCTGTCGAAAATTTCCGCGCTATCGGCGGCAAAAAACGGCGGTTATCGGATGAATTGCGAGCGGTAGCGATCGACCCACATCGCGGTGGCGCCGCAGACGGCGACCGGCAGGATCACCAGATTGAGGATCGGGATCATGGTGAACAGGCTGACCAGCGCGCCGAACTGCAGGTTGTCGGTTTTGTGCTGGCGCAGTGCGCGGCGCATATCGGCAAAGCTCACCTTGTGGTTGTCGAACGGATAGTCGCAATACTGGATCGCCAGCATCCAGGCGCTGAACAGGAACCACAGCACCGGCGCCACCGTTTGACCGATGCCGGGCACGAAGTACAGCGCCAGCAACAGCAGCGCGCGCGGCAGGTAATACATCAGCTTGCGCCATTCGCGCGCCATGATGCGCGGCAGATCTTTGGCGATGCCGAGCAGGCCGGTGTCCGGCAGCGGTTTGCCGGTCAGGCTGCCTTCGAGCTGTTCGGCCAGCAGGCCGCAGAACGGCGCGGCAATAAGATTGGTGAGGGTGCTGAACAGATAGCTGAACACCAGCAGCACCGAAATGACCGCCAGCGGCCACAGCAGGTAGCTCAACCATTGCAGCCAGTCGGGAACGTGGCTCATCATCGCCGGGATCCAGTCGCCGAGGCGGCTGAACAGCCACCAGAAAGCGGAACCCATCAGCAGCACGTTGACCAGCAACGGCAGAACCACATAGCGTTTAATCCCCGGGCGCGAAATCAGACGCCAGCCTTCGGCGAAATAGTGAATGCCGCTGGTCGATCGGGGAGAGGGCTGCGTATAGGACATATCTTAAGTTATCTCGTTGTCTGAACAGGCATCATTATCATATAGGGATGATTTTCCACTGGCTAGGGTAGGGTTGGCTGAAAAACCAGCAGAAAAAGGCAGTATAATCATCTTTATTGGCATAAAGTTCAGCACGGACTTGCACTTGTGTGCGCGGGCAAATAGAGTTAAAGAGTGAATGTTTGCCGCGGTGGCAATGTATTGGAACAACAGAGATAGCAATGATGCAGGATTTGCGTCTGATATTAATCGTTGTTGGCGCGATCGCCATAATAGCGCTGTTATTGCACGGTCTGTGGACCAGTCGCAAAGAACGGTCAGCGCTCTTCCGCGATCGCCCAGCCAAACGTTCCCAAAAGGAACGTGAACAAACTCCGATCGACGATCTCGAAGAAGGCGTTGGTGAGGTGCGCGTACGCGCCGCTCACCCGCAAGACGAGCCGTCATTCGGCCATTTCGATGCCGCACGCGAAGAACCCGTGGCCGCGCCGAAGCCCGCTCCGGCGGCTGCGCCTGCGCCCCGCGCCGTTCAGCCGGCCGCTCATCAGACGCCGCCTCCGCTGTCTCAGCGGCCGGAGTACGATGACATCCTGCTGAACAACTACGCGCCGGACGAAGAACCGGCCGAACCGCAGCAACCGCAACCGGCCGCGCGCCGTGAGCCGCGCGTCGACGATCTGCCGCATGAACATGAGGCGCCGCAGGGGGCTGAACCGGCATTCCACGCCGAGCCGGCCCCTGTGCAGCCCGCGCCGGAAGTGAAGCCGGCGCAGGAGCCTGCGCCACAGCCACAACAGCCGGCGGCTGCGCCAATTCAGGCCAAGCTGAAAGAGACCGTGCTGGTGCTGCACGTCGCGGCCCATCAGGGCGGCGTAATCGGTGGCGAAGTGCTGCTGCAGAGCGTGTTGCAGGCGGGCTTCCAGTTTGGCGAGATGGGCATCTTCCACCGCCATATCAGCCCGGCCGGCAGCGGCCCGGTGCTGTTCAGCCTGGCGAACATGGTCAAGCCGGGGTCGTTCGATCCTGACATGATGTCCGACTTCTCCACGCCGGGCGTGTCGATGTTCATGATGGTGCCGTCTTACGGCGACGCCAATCAGAACTTCAAGCTGATGCTGCAGTCGGCACAGCGCATCGCCGACGACGTGGGCGGCGTGGTGCTGGACGACGAGCGCCGCATGATGACGCCGCAGAAGCTGGAAACCTACAAAGCGCGTATCCGTGAAGTGTTGGAAAACAACGCCTGACCGGATTGCCGCGCGCACTGAACATCCGTAACAACAAAGCCCCCGCTAGCCGGGGGTTTTTTATCTTTGATGGTGAGCCATGGAATCGATAATCCAACAAATCAATCAACTACGAGCCACACTGCGCCATCATGAATACCAGTATCATGTGCTGGATGCGCCGGAAGTGCCGGATGCGGAATATGACCGCCTGATGCGCGAGCTGCGCGAGCTGGAGAGCGCGCATCCGGAGCTGATCACCGCCGATTCGCCGACCCAGCGCGTGGGCGCGGCGCCGCTGGCGGCGTTTGACCAGGTGCGCCACGAAGTGCCGATGCTGTCGCTGGACAACGTGTTTGACGAAGAGAGCTTCCTGGCGTTTTACAAGCGCGTGCAGGACAGGCTCAAGAGCAGCGATCCGCTGACCTTCTGCTGCGAGCTGAAGCTGGACGGCCTGGCGGTCAGCCTGCTGTACGAAGACGGCGAACTGGTGCGCGCGGCGACGCGCGGCGACGGCACCACCGGCGAGAACATCACTACCAACGTGCGCACCATTCGCGCCATCCCGCTGCGCCTGACCGGCGACAACATCCCGCGCCGGCTGGAAGTGCGCGGCGAAGTGTTCATGCCGCAGGCCGGTTTCGAACAGATGAACGAAGAAGCCCGGCGCAAAGACGGCAAGGTATTCGCCAACCCGCGCAACGCCGCCGCCGGCTCGCTGCGCCAGCTCGATCCGCGCATTACCGCTAAACGCCCGCTGACCTTCTTCTGCTATGGCGTTGGCCTGCTGGAAGGCGGCGAGCTGCCGCGCAGCCACTTTGAGCGCCTGATGCAGTTCAAGGCCTGGGGCCTGCCGGTTAGCGATCGCGCCCAGCGCCGCACCGGCAGCGAGGAAGTGCTGGCGTTTTATCGCCAGGTCGAGCAGGACCGCGCGCAGCTCGGGTTCGACATCGACGGCGTGGTGATCAAGATTGACGATATCGATCTGCAGGAAACGCTGGGCTTTGTGGCGCGTGCGCCGCGTTGGGCGACGGCGTTCAAATTCCCGGCGCAGGAGCAGATCACCGTGGTGCGCGAAGTAGAGTTTCAGGTTGGCCGCACCGGTGCGATTACGCCGGTGGCGCGCCTTGAGCCGGTGCTGGTGGCCGGGGTGACCGTCAGCAACGCGACCTTGCACAACGCCGATGAAATTGAGCGTCTGGGGCTGCGCATCGGCGATACGGTGATCGTGCGCCGCGCCGGCGACGTGATCCCGCAGGTGGTGGGGGTGCTGGAAGACCGCCGGCCGCAGGATGCGCGCGAAGTGGTGTTCCCGCTGCACTGTCCGGTGTGCGGCTCCGACGTTGAGCGCGTGGAAGGCGAGGCCGTGGCGCGCTGCACCGGCGGGTTGATCTGCGGCGCGCAGCGCAAAGAGGCGTTGAAGCACTTCGTTTCCCGTCGCGCGCTGGACGTCGAGGGCATGGGTGACAAGATCATCGAGCAGCTGGTGGACAAGGAGTACGTGAAGAACCCGGCCGATCTGTTCCGCCTGTCCGCCGGCATTCTGACCGGCCTGGATCGCATGGGGCCGAAATCGGCGCAGAATCTGGTCAACGCGTTGGAGAAATCCAAGCAGACCACCTTCGCCCGTTTCCTGTATGCGCTCGGCATTCGCGAGGTCGGTGAAGCGACCGCCGCCAACCTGGCCGCGCATTTCGGATCGCTGGAGAAGCTGTTCGCCGCCGATATCGAGGCGCTGAAAGAGGTGCCGGACGTCGGCGAAGTGGTGGCCAAACACACCCGCAATTTCCTCGATGAAGCGCTCAATCAGCAGGTGATCAACGAGCTGGTGGGCGCCGAGATCGGCATCCGCTGGCCGGCGCCGGTGGTGGTGGTGGCGGAAGAGATAGACAGCCCGTTCGCCGGCAAAACCGTGGTGCTGACCGGCTCGCTGAGCCAGCTGTCGCGCGACGAGGCCAAAGATCGCCTGACGGCGCTGGGCGCCAAGGTCAGCGGCAGCGTGTCGAAGAAAACCGACCTGGTGATCGCCGGCGAGGCGGCCGGCTCCAAGCTGGCGAAGGCGCAGGAGCTGGGTATCGCCGTGATCGACGAAGCGGAAATGATCCGCCTGCTGGGTGACTGATGGAAAAGGAAAACCTGCTGGAGATCGCCAATACCGTGATGCCGTTCGGCAAGTACCAGGGGCGGGTGCTGATCGACCTGCCCGAAGAGTACCTGCTGTGGTTCGCGCGCAAGGGCGAATTCCCCAAAGGCAAGCTCGGCATGCTGATGGAGATGACGCTGGCGATTAAAATCGAAGGGCTTGATCACCTGGTCAAGCCGCTGAAGAAAAGCTGATCTGACGGGCCTTGGCCCGTCTTTTTTTTACCCGCGCGACGTCTGCGCGTTGGGCACCGCCTGTTGCGCCCGCTGCTTGCGCTGGTATCTTTTGGCCAGCACTGCGCAGGTCATCAACTGCACCTGATGAAACACCATCAGCGGCAGCACCATGATCCCCACCGTCGCCGCCGGGAACAGGATATTGGCCATCGGAATGCCGTTCGCCAGGCTTTTCTTCGAGCCGCAGAACACGATGGTGATCTCGTCCGCCTTGCTGAACCCCAGCCAACGTGCCATGTAAGTGTTCACCACCAGCACGATCGCCAGCAGCACGATGCTGCCGCCGACGATAAACGCCAGCGAACCAAGCCCTACCTGATGCCAGATACCGTGCGTGACCGCTTCGCTGAAGGCGGCGTACACCACCAGCAGAATCGAGGTCTGGTCGGTTTTGCCGATCAGCGGGCGATGGCGCTCGATCCAGCCGCCGATCAGCGGCCGCAGCAGGTGGCCGGCGACGAACGGCACCAGCAGCTGCAGCACGATCGAGCCCACCTGCCGCAGGCTGCCGGTATCGCCGTGCACATTCATCAGCAGGCCGACCAACAGCGGCGACACGAAGATCCCCAGCAGGCTGGAGGCGGAGGCGCTGCACACCGCCGCCGCCACGTTGCCGCCCGCCAGCGAGGTGAAGGCGATGGCCGATTGCACGGTGGCGGGCAGGATGCACAGGTAGATGAAACCGGCGTACAGCTCGGGGCTGACGTCGATCGGCGCCCACCAGGCGAACAGCATGCCCAGCGCCGGAAAAATGATGAAGGTGCTGAACATCACCCACAGGTGCAGCCGCCAGTTGTTGCTGCCGGCCAGGATGGCCTCGCGTGACAGCTTGGCGCCGTGCATGAAGAACAGCAGGGCGATGGCGGCGATGGTCAGGGCGTTGAGCCAGCCGACGAACTCGCCGCGCGCCGGCAGGAACGACGCCAGCAGTACGGTGGCGATCAGCGTCAGGGTAAAACGATCGGGCAGAAATCTCATGGCGGTGCGCTCAGGGTAGAAAATCGATGGGGCTATTCTCCCGCGTGGGCATATAATAATTAAATTGATTTATTTAATTCATCTATGAATAAAACACATGAATTACTCACTCAAACAGCTGCGGGTGTTTGTCGCCATCGCTCGCCACGGCAGTTTCAGCCGCGCCGGTGAGGCGATTGGTCTGACGCAATCGGCGGTCAGCCACAGCGTGAAAGAGCTGGAGGCGGAGGTCGGGGTTCGCCTGCTGGATCGCACCACGCGTGAAGTGGTGCTGACCGATGCCGGCCTGCGGCTGGCCAACCGGGTCGAACGGTTGCTGGACGAGCTGCAGACCACTCTGCTGGATGTGCGCAGCTTTGGCGTACAGCGCAGCGGTACGGTGCGGGTGGCGACGAGCCAGACCATTTCCGCCCATCTGATGCCGCAGTGCATCGCCGCCGGCGAGCGCGAATACCCGGAGATCCGCATCATGCTGCGCGATCAGGCGCAGCAGCAGGTGCTGAACAGTGTGCGCAACGCGGAGGTGGATTTCGGCATCGTGGTTGATCCGGTGCAGGCGGTGGATCTGGAGTGCGAAGCGGTGCTGCATGAACCGTTCCTGTTGCTGTGCCGCGACGATCATCCGTTCGCGGCGCAGCAGGCGGTGCGTTGGTCGGCATTGAACGGCTGCCGCCTGGTGTTGCAGGACTATGCGTCGGGCAGCCGGCCGTTGATCGACAGCGCGCTGAGGCAGCAGGGCGTGGAGGCGCAGGTAGTGCAGGAAATCGGCCATCCGGCCACGCTGTTCCCGATGGTGGCGGAGGGGATTGGCATCAGCATCTTCCCGGCGTTGGCGTTGCCGTTGCCGGAAGGGGGGCGGCTCCGGGTGCGGCGGCTGGTGCCGGAGATCAACCGCGCGTTGATGCTGGTGCGGCGCAAGAACCGCTCGCTGACGCCGGCGGCGGAGGCCATCTGGCAGGTGGCGCGCAAGCAGGCGGCGCTGCTGCACCAGCGCCGGCAGGAAACCGCGGCATATTGACTCAGATATAGACGTCCACCGCGTTGAGCGGCGTTGGGCGGTTTACGCCGTCGCCGGCTTGCGCCGCGGCTTTTGCCATTTGCTCCTGCTGTTGCTTTTCCATTTCTTCTTTCTGGATGCGCGCGATCTCGGCCTGCAACATCTTGATCTGCGCTTCGATCAGCTGCTTCTGTTTTTCTATTTCCTTAGGATCGGCGTCGGAGTCCTTTAGCTCCACCAACTTTTGCTGCAGCGACTGAATCTGCCGGTTCAGCGCCTTGATGCGGGCCGAGGCGCGGCTTTCGTTGAGGTTGACCGGTTCGTCATTGCCGTTGGCGCGTTCGTTTTTCTCCATCTTGCCGCCTTGCGGCTGGCTGTTGACCGGTTTGGCCATCAGCAGTTCGCCCTGATGGCCCGGCGCGCTGAACACGTTGCTGACGCCGGGAACGGTATTTTTGATCGGTACGATCATGGTGATGGTGGTCGACATGAATGCTCTCCCTGAGTCTGGATCTCGCTGTTCAGGGTATCGGCAGCGGCGGCTAAATCTTTACCTGCCGCAGGCGCGGCCAACGCTGCAGCCAGCCTTTGTCGAGCACGCGCTGGGCATAGGCCGCGCGATCGCCGTTTTTCGCGTTGAAGGTAATGGTGTCGTCGAATAGCGCCGCGAGCCCGAAGGGGGCCACCAGCGTAATGCTGTCGTCGGCGTTCAGGCGCGCGCCGATCGCCGTTTCCACTTCGGTCCAGAAGCTGATGGCCTCTTCGCTGCCGCGGTAAGGCGCCCGGCCGCCGCGCAGGTGCATGCGCGCCTGGTTCTTGACCGACCAAGGCCGCGGCAGCCACTGTTGCAAACGCACCTCCAGCATACGATCGCGCTCAGCGTCCGCACGCTCCGCATCGAAGTGGATCACGTCGATATCGTTGAGCGGCGTGGGCTCCGTATAGCCATGGCGCCGATCCCACACCAGATTGCGCACAAAGCCGGCGCCGAGGCACCAGTCATTCAGGCCGAGCCGGCGCACGGTGCGCAGGGCGGCCATGCGCGCGTTATCTTGTTGCAGCCAGTCGATAATTTGCCGTTGCGGATCCATCACCCCTCCTGTTTTCGCGGCTACTGTAACCCGAAGCGACAACGGGTGAAATGGGGGAAAGCGTGATGGCGGCGATCGCGTGCAAAATAATTTTCTTTTCCCACTGACTACACTTGGTGCAGGGCTGTTATCTCGTCACGCAGGGCAAGGGAGGGGGCTATGTTTCAGGCAACGGTGGGCCAACGCGGCTATCGCTTTGGCGATCTGCGCCAGCTGATGGCGAAAGCTTCGCCGGCGCGTTCCGGCGATTATCTGGCGGAGGTGGCGGCGGAGAGCGCCGAAGAGCGCATGGCGGCGCGCATCGCGCTGGCGGATGTGCCGCTCAAGGCGTTCCTGCAGCAGGTGCTGGTGCCGTACGAACAGGACGAGGTGACGCGCCTGATCATCGACAGCCACGACGCCGCCGCCTTTGAGCCCATCTCGCACCTCACGGTCGGCGATTTTCGCGACTGGCTGCTGAGCGAGCAGGCGGACAGCGCCATGCTGGCGCAGGTGGCCGCCGGCATTACGCCGGAGATGGCGGCGGCGGTAAGCAAGATCATGCGCAATCAGGATCTGATCCTGGTGGCGAAGAAATGCCGGGTGGTGACGCGCTTTCGCAATACCATCGGCCTGCCGGGCCACCTCAGCGTGCGGCTGCAGCCCAATCACCCGACCGACAGCCTGCAGGGCATCGCCGCCAGCATGCTGGACGGTTTGTTGTACGGCAGCGGCGACGCGGTGGTCGGCATCAACCCGGCCAGCGACAGCCTGCCGCTGCTGGAAAAGCTCAACTACATGCTGGACGACGTGATCCAGCGCTTCGCCATACCCACCCAATCCTGCGTGCTGACCCACGTGACCAACACGCTGCGGCTGATGGAGCGCGGCGCGCCGGTGGATCTGGTGTTTCAGTCGGTCGCCGGCACCGAGGCGGCCAACCGCGGTTTCGGCATCAGCCTGGCGCTGCTGGCGGAGGCGCAGCAGGCGGCACTGAGCCTCAGGCGCGGCACGCTGGGCGATAACGTGATGTATTTCGAAACCGGGCAGGGCAGTTGCCTGTCGGCCAACGCGCATCACGGCGTCGATCAGCAGACCTGTGAGGCGCGCGCCTATGCGGTGGCGCGCCATTTCTCGCCGCTGCTGATCAATACCGTGGTGGGGTTTATCGGCCCCGAATACCTGTATGACGGCAAACAAATTATCCGCGCCGGGCTGGAGGATCATTTCTGCGGCAAGCTGCTCGGCCTGCCGCTGGGCTGCGACGTCTGCTACACCAACCATGCCGAAGCCGATCAGGACGACATGGACACGCTGCTGACGCTGTTGGCCGCCGCCGGGTTGACGTTCCTGATCGGCGTGCCGGGCGCGGACGACATCATGCTCAACTACCAAAGCACCTCGTTCCACGACGCGCTCTATATCCGCGAACTGCTGGGGCTGAAGCACGCGCCGGAGTTTGCCGCCTGGCTGGCGGCGATGAACATCACCGACGAGCGCGGGCGGCTGCGCGACGCCGCCGCCAATCACCCGCTGTTGTTGGCGCTGCAGGGAGAACGGACATGAGCAAACCGGTTCACGTCAACAGTTGGGACTCGCTGCGCGCCTTTACCGACGCGCGCATCGCGTTGGGGCGCACCGGCGCCAGCCTGCCGACCGACGAGCTGCTGCGCTTCGGCCTGGCCCATGCCCAGGCGCGCGACGCGGTGCATCAGCCTTTCGACAGCGAGCGGCTGGCGGCGGATTTGCACCAGGCCGGTTGGCCCTCGCTGGCGGTGCACAGCCAGGCCGCCGACCGCGCCGCCTATCTGCGCCGTCCGGATCTGGGGCGGCGATTGGCGTCGGACAGCCGCAGCCTGCTGCTCGGCTCACCATCGCGCCGTGTCGATCTGCTGCTGGCGGTGGCGGACGGCCTCTCTTCCAAAGCGGTGCACCGCCAGGCGCTGCCGTTGCTGCAGGCGCTTCGGCCCTATCTCGATACGCTGGGGCTGAGCGTCTCACCGGTGGTGTTGGCGCATCAGGCGCGGGTGGCGCTGGGGGATGAGATTGGCGAATGCCTGCAGGCCCGGGCGGTGGCGGTGCTGATCGGCGAACGACCGGGGCTGTCGTCGCCGGACAGCCTGGGCATTTATTTGACCTGGGAGCCGAATGCGCGCAGAACGGACGCCGAGCGTAACTGCATCTCCAACGTGCGGCCGGAGGGGCTGGATTACCCGCAGGCAGCGTTCCGTCTGGCCTGGCTGCTGGAGCAGGCGTTCCAGCGGCGGCTGAGCGGCATCGAGCTGAAGGACGAGAGCGACAATCCGGCGCTGCACAACCGGGTGACACCGCTTTACCCCCAGCTGGGCGGTTGACCGAGGGTTTGCTGTAGCAGGGCGGTGAAGGCCGCCAGCCGGGCGGACACCTTCGCCATCGGGCGCAGCAGATAGATGCCTTGCTGCTCATGGCGCGGATCTTCGAGCATCTGAACCAGTTGCCCATTCTGCACGTCCGGCCCCACCACCCAGTTGGGCAGGAAGGCAATGCCGAGGCCGAGCAGCGCCGCCTGGCGCTGCGCGGTGAAGTCGTCGCAGCGCAGCGCCATGGTGCAGCGGCTCATCAGCGCCGCGTCGAGGATCTGCGCCCAGCAGGCCGGCTGCTGTTTGTGGTAGCGGGCGATCAGCCGATGCTGCGGCAACGCTTCCAGATCGCTCGGCAGGCCATAGCGGGCGACGTAGGCGGGGCTGGCGCACATCACCCAGCGTTGCGTGGCGATACGGCTGGCGTACAGCGCGCTGTCCTTCTGCTCGCCGATGCGGAGGGCGGCGTCCAGCCGTTCCTGCGTCGGATCGGTCTGGCGTTCGGTCAGATCGAGATCGATAGACAGCTGCGGATAGCGTTCCGCCAGCGTCGGCAGCAGCGGCAGCACATAGGTTTTGCCGAAGGTCGGCAGGCAGCTGATGCGTAGCGTGCCCTGCGGCGTTTCGTTCAGCGCGTTCAGCTCGGCGTGAATGCCGGTAATGTCCGTCATCAGCGCGGCGGCGCGCGTCAGCAGCAGCTCGCCGGCGTCGGTCAGCAGCAGCCCACGGGTGGAGCGGACGAACAGCGTGGCGCCGAGCGCGCTTTCCAAGGCGTCGATATGGCGCACCAGCGAGGAGGGCACCATGCCCAGCCGGCGAGCGGCGGCGGAAAAGCTGCCCAGGCGGGCCACGTCGAGAAAGATCGGCAGATGTTCAACATAACGGGCGTCATTCATTTTTGCATTATATGCAAAAGCGTTTCTTATGAATACCCGCTTCTCTGTCGGCGGTGCTGCGGCTACTCTGGCTGCGGGTTGACGGCGGGCTTTAACGCCGCTGCATCCCGGCCGTATAGAGAGAAAACGCATAAACCTCGCGGCGCTTAGCACTAAGTAACAGATGTTTTTCCCAGGTTGCATGAGCCGCCTGCGGAGTTGATTGTCGCTCCAACACCAGATTAACCGTTCAATTTGATATCCGACTCGGCATTAATGATTAGTGAGCCTTTACTTTCACACGTCATGCCGTGGGTTCTGGATATCGGCCGGCCAGCCGTGCCGGTTTTTTTGTCGCCTCAGGCTGAATCGTTCCAACTGATGAACGCGCCTTGGGGGGCATCTTGGCCCACCGTCGGTGGGTCTTTTGAACGCGCGGAATCGCGATCCCGCGCTGGTGGAGGAGTGAGTCATGAACGAAAAACACGGGTGTTCCTGTGCGCGCCATTTGGCGCAGGGTTTTGCCAGGCAGTCGATCAACGCCGGGGAGGGCGAAATCTATCAAATCTCGCTGATGAGCGCGCTCATCGACGGGGTCTACGAGGGTGAAACCACCATTGCCGAGTTGCTCAAACACGGTGATTTCGGCCTCGGCACCTTCAATCACCTGGACGGCGAACTGATCGCTTTCGACCAGGAAATACACCAGCTGCGCGCCGACGGCAGCGCCCGCCCAGCCGGTTTGCAACAGAAAACCCCTTTCGCCGTCGTCACCTTTTTCCAGCCCAGTATCAGCCAGCAGTTCGACCGGCCGATCACCAAGGCGCAGCTGCACCAGTGCATCGATGAACAGGTCGCCTCGCCGAACCTGTTTTGCGCGGTGCGGGTCGACGGTGAGTTCAGCCACGTGGAAACCCGCACCGTGCCGCGTCAGGAACGGCCCTATCGCCCGATGCTGGAAGCGATAGAAGAGCAGCCGACCTTCTCGTTTCATCAACGGCGCGGCACGCTGGTCGGCTTCCGCTCGCCGGATTACATGCAGGGCATCGGCGTGGCCGGCTATCACGAACACTTCGTTACCGACGACCGCAGCGGCGGCGGCCACGTGCTGGATTACCAGCTCGATCACGGCCGCCTGCAGTTCGGCGTCATCACCCGTCTCAATCTTCAGTTGCCGCATGATGCGGATTTCTTGCGCGCCAACCTCTGCCCAGAGGATTTGGATCGCGCGATTCGTTCCGCCGAGGGCTAACCCCGGCGATCGTTTTCTTAGGAGGTGGAACCATGGCACAGGAAAAAACAGGCAATGACTGGCAATGCGGCGCCGATTTGGTGGTGAAAAATCTGGAAGCACAGGGCGTCAAACACGTTTTCGGCATTCCGGGCGCCAAGATCGACCGGGTGTTCGACTCGCTGGAGGACGCGCCATCGATTGAAACGGTGGTGGTGCGGCATGAGGCCAACGCGGCCTTTATGGCGGCGGCGGTCGGCCGCCTGACCGGCAAGGCCGGGGTGGCGCTGGTCACCTCCGGGCCGGGCAGCTCCAACCTGATCACCGGGCTGGCCACCGCCACCTCGGAGGGGGACGCGGTAGTGGCCTTTGGCGGGGCGGTGAAGCGCGCCGACAGCCTGAAGCAGACACACCAGAGCATGGATACCGTCAGCATGTTCCGGCCGGTGACCAAGTATTGCGCCGAAGTGCACGCCGGTTCGGCGATTTCCGAGGTGATCGCCAACGCCTTCCGCCGCGCCGAGTTCGGCCGCCCGGGAGCCTCGTTCGTCAGCCTGCCGATGGATATCGTCAATGAACCGGTCAGCGCGCCGGTGTTGGCCGGCTGCCGCTTGCCGCGCATGGGGGCCGCGGCGGCGGACGACATCCAGGCGGCGGTGAAGCTGATCCGCCAGGCCAAATGCCCGGTATTGCTGCTCGGTTTGCAGGCCAGCCGGCCGGAGAACAGCGAGGCGGTGCGCCATCTGCTGTACCGCACCCACATGCCGGTGGTCGGCACCTATCAGGCGGCGGGGGTGATTGACGTCAACCACTTCGCCCGTTTCGCCGGCCGCGTTGGCCTGTTCAACAATCAGCCGGCCGATCAGCTGTTGCAGAAGGCCGATCTGGTGGTGAGCGTCGGCTATGATCCGATCGAATACGATCCCTGCATGTGGAACAGTCATGGGCGGCTGAAACTGGTGCACATCGACGTGCTGCCGGCGGATATCGACACCTGCTATCGGCCGGACGTCGAACTGGTGGGCAACATCAGCGCCACGTTGAACATGATGACCGAAACGTTCAATGAGGCGGTCTGCGTGCCGCCGGAGGTGGAGCTGATCCTCACCGATCTCGGCCGCCAGCGCACAGAACTGGCGGAGCGCGCCGCGCGCCGCGGCGGCATGCCGATCCACCCGCTGCGCATCGTCAAGGAGCTGCAGGACATCGTCAGCGACGACGTGACGCTGTGCGTGGACATGGGCAGTTTCCACATCTGGATCGCCCGCTATCTTTACAGCTTCCGCGCCCGCCAGCTGTTGATCTCCAACGGCCAGCAAACCATGGGGGTGGCGCTGCCGTGGGCCATCGGCGCGGCGTTGGTGCGCCCCGGCGACAAGGTGGTGTCGATCTCCGGCGACGGCGGCTTCATGCAGTCGAGCATGGAGCTGGAGACCGCGGTGCGGCTGAAAAACAACATCGTGCACGTGATCTGGGTCGATAACGCCTACAACATGGTGGAGATGCAGGAAGTGAACAAATACCAGCGCAAATCCGGCGTGGAGTTCGGGCCGATTGACTTCAAGGCCTATGCGGAATCCTGCGGCGCGGTCGGTTTCGCCGTGCAGTCGGTGGACGATCTGCGGCCGATGCTGCGCAAGGCGATGGCGATCCAGGGGCCGGTGGTGGTGGCCATTCCGGTCGACTACGCCGACAACTATAAGCTGATGGCGCAGATGAACTTCAGCCAGATGATTTAATTTCATCATCGCGTGGTTTCACCGGGGCAGGCCGCTTGCGCGCCTGCCCGTTTTTATGCGCGGAATTTGTCCTTTACATCGCTAACTGCATGATTTATTGCTATCCGTTGGGCTGTTTTTTCACCACTGGGGATAGCGCAATGAAAAGAAAAGCAATAACGATCGGGCTGCTGGCGTTGGCGATTGCCGGCGGCGCGCGGGCCAATACGCTGGTCTACTGTTCTGAAGGCTCGCCGGAAGGCTTCAACCCGCAGCTGTTCACCTCCGGCACCACGGTGGATGCCAGCTCGGCGGCGATCTATAACCGGCTGGTGGATTTCAAACCCGGTACCGTCGAGCTGCAACCCAGCCTGGCGGAAAGCTGGGAGGTCAGCGAAGACGGCAAGCGCTATACCTTCCACCTGCGCAAGGGCGTGGCATTCCAGAGCAATAAATATTTTACCCCCACCCGCGATTTCAACGCGGATGACGTCATCTTCTCGTTTATGCGCCAGAAGGACGCCAACAACCCGTATCACAAGGTCTCCAACGGTGCCTACACCAACTTCGAGTCGATGGAGTTCGGCACGCTGATTGACCGGATCGTCAAGGTGGATGACCACACCGTGCGCTTTGAGCTCTCCCGCGCCGAGGCGCCGTTCGTTGCCGATCTGGGCATGTACTTCGCCACCATTTTATCGGCGGAATATGCCGACGCGATGCTGAAGGCCGGCACGCCGCAGCGGGTGGACAACGATCCGATCGGCACCGGGCCGTTCCAACTGGTGCAGTACCAGAAGGACGCAAAAATCCTCTACAAGGCGTTCGACCGCTACTGGGAAGGCAAACCGAAGATCGATCGGCTGGTGTTCTCGATCACGCCGGATGCGACGGTGCGTTACGCTAAACTGCAAAAGAACGAGTGCCAGGTGATGCCGTTCCCCAACCCGGCGGATCTGGCGCGCATGCGGCAGGACGGCAACCTGCAGGTGATGGAAAAATCCGGCCTGAATATCGGCTTCCTGGCGTTCAACACCCAGAAGAAGCCGTTGGATAACGTCAAGGTGCGCCAGGCGTTGGCGCTGGCGGTCAACAAGCCGGCGATCATCGACGCGGTGTTCCACGGTGCCGGCCAGCCGGCCAAGAATCTGCTGCCGCCGACCCAATGGGGCAGCAACGCGCAGCTTGAAGATTATCCGTATTCGCCTGAGCGGGCGAAGCAGCTGTTGCAGGAGGCCGGGTTGGGGCAGGGGTTCGATATCGATCTGTGGGCGATGCCGGTGCAGCGGCCCTATAACCCCAACGCCAAGCGCATGGCGGAGATGATCCAGGCCGACTGGGCCAAAATCGGCGTGCGCGCCAAAATCGTCACCTTCGAGTGGGGCGAGTATTTACAGCGGATTAAAAACGGCGAACACCAGACCGCGCTGATGGGCTGGACCACCGCCAACGGCGATCCGGACAACTTCTTCGGCCCGCTGTTCACCTGCGCTTCGCTCGGCGGCTCCAACTCGGCGAAATGGTGCTACAAACCGTTCGACCAGCTGATCCTGCAGGCGCGCGAGGAGAACGATCACGTCAAACGGGTGGCGATGTATCAGCAGGCGCAGGTGGTGATGCACGATCAGATGCCGGCGCTGATGATCGCGCACTCGACCATCTTCGAACCGGTGCGCAAGGAAGTGAAAGGCTACGAGATAGACCCGTTCGGCAAACACATTTTCAAACAGGTGTCGCTGGAGAAATAACCAAGAGGCCGGGTTAACCCGGCCTTTTTCATGCCTGCGGCGCGTCGCAGTGGTAGCGGCCGCGCGGGATCACCAGCGGCGTGTGGGACAGCGGATCGTCGATGATCATGCACGGCATGCCGAACACCCGCTCCACCAGTTCGGCGGTGATGATCTCCGCCGGTTTCCCTTCCGCCACGATCTTGCCGTCGCGCATGGCGATGATGTGATCGGCATAGCGGCAGGCGTGGTTGAGATCGTGCAGCACCGCGATCAGGGTTTGACCGCGCTCGCGGTTGAGCTGGCGGAACAGATCCAGCAGTTCGATCTGGTGCGCGATGTCCAGATAGGTGGTCGGCTCATCCAGCAGTAGCAGCGGGGTTTGCTGCGCCAGCGCCATCGCCACCCAGACGCGCTGACGCTGCCCGCCGGACAGCTCGTCGACGCTGCGATCCGCCAGCTGGCTGACGTTGGTGGCCGCCATGGCGGCTTCCACCGCCTGTTTGTCGGCCTGCGTCCACTGTTTCAGCAGGCTTTGGTGCGGATAGCGGCCGCGCGACACCAGATCCGCCACGGTGATGCTGTCCGGCGCGATCGAAGTTTGCGGCAGCAGCCCAAGCTCGCGCGCCAGCACCTTGGTGGCGAAGCTGCTGATGTTCTTGCCGTCCAGCATCACCTCGCCGGCGCTGGGTTTCAGCAGGCGGCACAGGGCGCGCAACAGCGTCGATTTGCCGCAGGCGTTCGGCCCGACAATCACCGTGAAAGCGCCGTCGGGGATCGCCACGCTCAGATCGTCAGCGATGATTTTATTGTCGTAGCCCAGCTTCAGGTGCGAGGCGTGCAGGCGGTGGCTCATGGCATTATCACTCTTCATTATCTGCGGGCCTCTCGGATGAGCAGCCAAATCAGGTACAGGCCGCCGATGCAGACGGTCACAACCCCGACCGGCAGTTGGATCGGCGCGAAAAGATGTTGGGACACCACGTCGGCGCCGAGCAGCAACGCCGCGCCCATCAGCGCCGAGGAGGTCAGGGTGACCGAGGATTGGCCGGCGAGGCGACGGGCGATCTGCGGCGCCGCCAGCGCGATAAAGGAAATCGGCCCGGCGGTGGCGGTGACGGCGGCGGTGAGGGTAACGCCGAACAGCATCAGCCACAGCCGGCTGCCTTCGGCGTTAACGCCCAGCGCGCGCGCCGTGTCATCGCCCATTTCCAGCAGCTGCAGCCGTTTGCCCATCAGCAGCGCGGCCGCGGCCGCCAGCACGATGAACGCCGTGGCGGGCTGGGCTTTTTGCCAGGTCATGCCGTTGAGCGAACCGGCCTGCCACATGGCGGCGTCCATGGCGCGCTCGAGCGAGGCGGTGATGATCAGCCAGGTGTTGGTGGAGACCAGCACCGCGCTTATGGCGATGCCGACGATGATCAACCGGAAGCCGGCGATGCCTTGCCGCCAGGCCAGCAGATAGATGGCCAGCGCGGCGAGAATGCCGCCGGCCAGCGCGCCGCCGGCGATGTAATAGTAGCCGCCGTTGAACAGGGTGATGGCGATCAGCGCGCCGGTGTAAGCCCCCATGTTAAAGCCGATCACGTCCGGGCTGCCGAGCGGGTTGCGGATAATCGACTGGAAGATGGCGCCGCTCATGCCGAGCGCGGCGCCTAACAGCAGCGCCATGGCGATGCGCGGCAAGCGCCATTGGGTGACCACGGTGACCAGGTTTTTCGGCGCCTCGCCGGTCAGCGCGGCAAAAACCTGCTCCAGCGAAAGTTGCAGCGTGCCGTAGCACAGGGCGGCGACGGCCATCGCCAGACACAGCGCCAACAGTGAAAGGTTGACCAGCAGCAGGCGCAGCGGCAGGCGCCCGTTGATGACGCCGTCCGGGCGGCCGATATGCAGCGTATGCGGCAGACTCATCACAGACCCCCCAGCGTTTTCTTGCGGCGCACCAGCCAGATCAGCACCGGCGCGCCGATGAAGGCCGCCACGATGGAAACCCGCAGTTCACCGGCCGCCAGCAAGCGGCCGACCACGTCGGCGCACAGCAGTAAAATCGGCGCCAGCAGCATGGAGTAGGGCAGGATCCAGCGTTGGTCGGGGCCGACCCACCAGCGGGCGATATGCGGCACCATCAGGCCGATGAAACTGATCGGGCCGACGGTGGCGGTCGCCGCGCCGCACAGCAGCGTGATGGCGATCACCGCGATCACCTGAGTCAGCACCACGCGCGCGCCGAGTGCGATAGCCAGATCTTCCCCCATGCCGATGGTATTCAGCGGCCGGGCGATGAGCAGCGTCAGCAGGCAGCCGAGCAAAATGGCGGGGGCGGTGACCGGCAGCGTGGACAGCGTGCGGATATCCAGCGTGCCGGCCTGCCAGAAGCGCAGTTGGTCGAAGGTTTGCGGATCGATCAGCGACAGCCCGGTGGTGATGCCGAGCAGCACCGCGCCGATCGCCACGCCGGCCAGCGTCAGCCGCACCGGGTTGATGCGCCCGCCCGCTAGCGTGCCGATCAGGTAGACCAGCAGGGTGGTGAGGGCAGCGCCGGCAAAGGCGTAGGCCATGTAGCTTTCGGTGGTGGCGGCGCCGAAAAACATGATGCCGATGACCACGGCGAAGCTGGCGCCGGCGTTGATGCCGAGCACGCCGGGATCGGCCAGCGGGTTGCGCGTCAGCGCCTGAATCAGCGCGCCGGCGGCGCCGAGCGCCATGCCGGCCAGGATGCCCGCCAGCGTACGGGGCACCCGGGCATTGAGAATGATGGTGCTGTCGGAACCGCTCGCGGCGCCCTGCAGGCTGAGCCAGACGGTATGGAAGGGGATGGCTTTGGAACCCAGCATCAGGCTGGCCATGATGCACAGCAGCAACAGCGCCAAACCGATACCGAACCCGGCGATGCGTTTGAAGCCACTGGCGTAAGCTGCGTGCGGTGCGGACGAAAGCGTCCGCTCAGTCGGAGTGGGTACGTTCACACCGGTAACTCCTGTATGATTTTTATTCTCATTGTTATTTGCGTTCATGCGGGGCAATAGTAGCACGAGTTTACGCCCGCATGCACCCGCCGGTTGGTGGCAAAGGTGCGTGGACAATGTTAATAACTATTGATATTTCAATTGATTGAATGTGAACGTTCGCCCCGCTTGCGGAAAGTGTCGGCAGGGGGCTGACCTGCCGACGGCGTGATTCAGGGCTTTTTGAACAACCGTTCGATTTGATTCAGCATGTTGGTGGCGCTGTAGTAATCGAGGCGGAAGGTGTCGTTGCCGACGGCGTAGACGTGCCGCTGTTCCACCGGCTCCAGATGTTTGAGGAACGGGTTGGTCAGCACCTCTTGCACTTTGCGCTCATTGGTGGCGAACAGGATCAGGGTTTTGCCATTCAGACCTTCGGCCATTTTTTCGCCGGAGATCTGGATGATGTCATGGCGTTTACCCATGCTGGTGTTGCCTTTGGCGCTTTCCGGCGGGGTGGCCAGTTGGAAGCCGAGCTGGGTCAGCAGTTTGCCCTGGGCAGAACCCGGCGTCCACAGCATGGCCTCGCGGCCGTTGTCGGCATACACCAGCGGAGTGGTGGGCTGCGGCGGCAGCGCGATCGCCTGTTTCACTTGCTCCACGCGCTGCTCGAAACGATCTTCCGCCTGTTTGGCGCCGGCTTCATGACCGGTGATCTCGCCGAGCTCGCTGGCCAGCTGTTGCCAGCTTTTGTCGCCATAGTCGAGCACCAGAGTCGGCGCAATGGCGGACAGCTGGTCATAAAGTTTCAACGCCGAATCACCGCCGGTCGCGGCGACGACGATCAAATCCGGCGCGGCGGCGGCGACGGCCTCGGCATTGGGCTCCACCTGGTACAGCCGCTCGACGTGGCGCTGTTTGGCCACCTCGCTCCACTGGGTAAAGAAACCTTGTTTATCGGCCACCAGCGGATTTGGACTGGTGGCGGCGCTGGCGACCACCGGGGCGTCGATAGCCAACAGCGTGCCGGTGATGGTGACGCTGGTGGACACGATGCGCTGCGGCGGTTTTTCCAGCGTGAATTTCCCTTTGACGCTGTCGATGGTGCGCGGCCAACTGCCATCGGCTGCGGGGGCGGACGGTTTCTGTCCGTCGCTCTTGTCGTCCGGGCCGCAGCCGCTGAGCAACAGGCTGGAAGTGGCGATAAATGCAATGAACAGCTGGCGTAAGGATAGGGTCATGAGCGGGCTCTTTCTTTCCTTGAACTAAGGCGTATCAATCCGGCGGCGGATTGGCTGCGTGGTGGATGCCGGCTAATTTACCATTCAAGCCGCCAAAATGATAACCATTCGTATCTCAGCGCGTGGTGAAGGAAAGAATAGAAAGAAGAAGCGGAGTGACAGAAACGAAAAAAGCGCCAAAAGGCGCTTTTTTCTGAATTGGTGGGTCGTGCAGGATTGA